>NZ_QTNF01000010.1:0-157210 GCF_003603455.1 Bacteroides sp. AM37-9
GACGTTTAGACGCAAGAAGGACGCTGAAGAGCTTAGTTGCGGATTTGAGGATATCCTCTTTTCCTTTGCCATCTTCTCGTTCATGCTCTTTTTGTACACCAATTTTTACTTTACGCACAGTGTTTGTTAAGCCAATAACATTAAAAGCATCAACTAATGATTGGGTGTTTATGCCTTCTCGTGTTTTTCGATTAAGTACACTACTTCTCTGTTTTAGTCCTAGTCTAATTATATAAAGAATATCATCTATATATTTATGAGAATGGTCTATATAGTCAAATTGCATAATTTAATATCCGTTTTTAAACATGTCACTTTTAGCATTTTCCGCATCTCGATACGCTATGGTTTGCATCCAATATTTAGTCTTATTTGGCTTAATCAAACTTATCTGATTATTTTTTCCATAGTATACTATAATTCTATTTATTGTCAGTGCATTATTGAAAATTTCATCGTAGAAAATTTTATCAAATTCTATTTTGTTTGAATTTGTAAGTATAGTCTCTATTTCTTTCTTGTTATTGGTATGTTCAAATGTTGTCCATACATAATCGTCATTAATTATCTGTCGTATAGCCCGAAATTTGTACTCTCCATCTTCATATGTTAAGTTAAGTATTTCACAAAAAGCATCACAATAATTAGATAATAAATTGGGATTGATTTTATTGAAAATAACTGATGATGAATTGTTTAGATTGTCAGATAACAATAATGTATCTTCTATAACAGATTTTTCAATTCCATCCATTTGCTTAAATGGGATAGGATATCCTTCATTATCTATGTTTATAGGAAGACTTAATATATCGTTACCATCAATAGTATAGCTATTACTTTGTTGTATAAAAATTTTAGGGGAACTTGCTTTTATTAATAACATATATAAATTTCTATTCGCAACAAAAGCGGATACAAATTTTTGCATTAACAAATTATTATCACCCTTTAAGCCTAAGACTCCTGGACGAAAGTGTACATTGTACTGAGTATTGTAAGAAATTGGTATCTGATGATTAATGTTTAGCCTAATTAGTATATTAGGAGCATTTAAAACTTCATCAGGTATAGGTCTTCTAAAAATATGCTCTTTTTCTACAAAAATCATATTTCTAGTAATCTTATCTGAAATGAAAAGATCGGAATCAAGGATTTTTTTTTCATACATATCGATCTGTTTATCAGACGAATTATCTTCTCTTGAGCCATTAGATTTTTTCCATTTGTTAGATTTTATGAAATCTTCAATATGTATGAATCCGTTTTGATATTTCTCAAAATAAATTCTTAAATATCCTCCTCCTAATAAATTAATTTTCCATATATAATCTTTGGTATATACAAAATCAATAGGTACATAAAATCTGTCGTATTTATCAATCTGAAAACGTATCGCTCCCTTCTCATTTGCTGATGAATTGCGAACGATAATATGCTCTATTGGTTTTGATGAGTTAAAATATTTATTTGATATTTTGACTGCTATAGTCGCCACCTTCTTTTTGCCCCATAAATGATTGATTAATGGAGTAAAATCATATATTCGTTCTATATTCCAAAAGTAAACAAGACTTTTCCTATATTCAGCAGATGAAGGCATGTATAAAAATGATGACGAAGGCATAACCATAAATAAAGTGCTATCATCATTCTTTAAAAGCTCAGTTAGGCATCTATACAAAAATATTAATGCTGGATTATTATAAGGGAAAGCTTGCAGTTTTCCTCTATAATCTTTGTATTTTTCTTTTGAAAAATCATCATCTTTTTCTATTCTTATATTATTTTCCTGTTCTTCCTTTGAAATGTTGAATGGCGGATTTCCCGCTATAACATCGAATTTGAAAGATACGGATTTATACCATTTAAAAAAACCTAAATTTGTAAGATTTCCATGTTCCTCTAAATTGTCGAAAGTTAATTTGTCCCAAATTTCTTTTGGTCGTATATGACTACAAAGTTCTATTTGCAACGAAGTTGCTGTAATAGATAATGCATCTTCATTTATGTCTACTCCATAGATGCAGTTAAGTAGGATTTTTTTTATATCATTAATAGCTTCCTCTCCCTCAATAAGTTGTTTGTGCTTTTTTAACATCCATAAAGTTATCAGTCTTTTGTATGCTAAAACAAGAAATATCCCTGAGCCACATGATGGATCTAAAATCTTAAAATTTTCAAAATTGATTGATTTATTGAAAGGTAATAATTCATCTATAAGAAGTCTTGCAAGATGTGGTGGTGTGTAATAAGCCCCAGTGCTTTTTTGCTTTCCTGTGACAGAAGTTACAAAGCGTTCATATAAACGGCTAATAAATTCAATAGGAAGAAGGTTGAAATCGTAATAGCGCCATATGGACATTTGCCCATCAATATCTTTATTCCCATCAAGTGCATCGGCGACAATGCTAAAGTCTGCCGCTTGTAACTCTCTTTCTTCCTGTTCGCTAATTTTAAATATCCCTCCGTTAAACTTAGAATTGAGGAATGATAGCAGTCCTATTATATTATTACCTCTTAGAACATCACAAAATGTATAATTATTAAATAGAGTATTGTTGTTTCTATCTTTGGTGATAAATTTATCAAAAAAGCAGTCTTCAAATACACTATTTCCGTTATTATCTGTTTGTTCTTCAAGATACTTGATTAGTATAAATTTGACTAAAAGTTTCTTTAATAGTTCTGGTTTACAATTTGTTTTTTTACTCTTTTTTAGTATTCTCTTTTCAATGTGGTCTAATAGTTTTTGATACGGTGATACACTAATATAATTAGCAGGTGATTCTTCTAAAATCTGTCCTTCAAATATTCTATTCTTTAAAGTTGAATCGATTCTTTTTATCGCTTGTGATATGCCATCTAAAAAAGAAGGCTCAGATACACTCTTTATTGGATTTCTTGTGTCTATTATTTTGAATCCATCATCATAAACAATGAGAGCAAGTGCTATTTCTCCTAGAGTCCATAGCTGTTTGTTTATTTTAACTAGATCAATTTCTTGTTCTTTGTAAGATGATCGTTGGTCGTATACATATATATATGGAATAGGCTGATTTTCAATAATACTATTGAAGCAATAGAAATAGTTCGCACTTACAATTTTAGCTTGCATCTTGTAAAATTCTAACTGCTCGTCTGTATATGAGGACTTCACTGAATACAGATTTTGTTGGTATTCAGATAGATTCAAAACTTGAAATATTGAACTGTCCTTTGAATTCATATCTAATGTTATAATATTGACTTTCTATGGAAACAAAGATAGTGGTTTTTGGCTTTCTATCCAATGAATGAATGAAATAATAAATAATATTGCTGATTATTAGCGTGTTACAAGAATAACACAAAGTGGAGTATGAGATTATTTGAATTAAAATGCTATTATTTATGTAGAAATGATTACAGTCTACGTTTTTTCTTTTTCCGCTTTGGTTTTAGTTTTTGTCTTTCATCATCGATAGGAATCATCTGTATTAGGTGCTCCAATTCGTGGTAAAATGCAGGTTTGATATAAAAGAAAAAGCCCTGATAATGTATGATTGTCAGAGCTTTATGCATTTTTGCTGTTTTAAAAAGTGATCCGCCTGGGGCTCGAACCCAGGACCCCAACATTAAAAGTGTTGTGCTCTACCTGCTGAGCTAGCGAATCAATCCTTATTTGCGAATCAGTTATTTCCTGATTGCGGGTGCAAAGGTAGTTACTTTTATTTAATTTGCAAGCATTCCGTAGAAAAAAGTTTCAATTATTTTTCCTCGTTATGGCTTGTTTCTTGATTATCAGTAGTTTCGGCTTCATCATATTTTATCTTTTCTTTGTTGATAATAAAGCGTTGGTAGTAGGAGAGCATTAAAGTTGTTAGTGGTAAGGCGATGATCATACCGAGCATTCCCATTAATGAACCCCAGATAGAAAGAGATAAAAGGATGATGGCAGGATTCAGTCCGGTAATCTTTCCCATGATTTTGGGGACAAGGAAGGTATCCTGTATGATTTGTACGATTGCAAAGACAGCTAATGCACATGCAATGATAATCCAGAAGTTCTGTCCGGTGTCGGCAGCTTTGAGGATTGCCAATAGAATGGTGGGCAGGAAACCGATGATTTGCAAGTAGGGAACCATATTCAATGCTCCGATGAAAAGTCCCAAAGCGATAGCCATGGGGAAATCGATAATCAGGAAGCCAATGCTGA
This sequence comes from Bacteroides sp. AM37-9, assembly GCF_003603455.1. Taxonomy (NCBI): domain Bacteria; kingdom Pseudomonadati; phylum Bacteroidota; class Bacteroidia; order Bacteroidales; family Bacteroidaceae; genus Bacteroides; species Bacteroides sp. AM37-9. The sequence goes on from NZ_QTNF01000010.1 coordinate 4,199, forward strand.
AAAGAATACCTACGCAGAAAGCAACCAAAGCCTGTCCACGGAAATATCTGTTCATACCATCCTGTACGTCGTGAACCAGATTGGAGGCAAACGTACGGTATTTATTGGGTAGCAGATGCAACCATCCTTCAGCTATCGCTTCGTAATCTAATAATATAAAGATTACATATAATAATATAATGAAGGAGGCAAGGATGCTGAATAGAATGTTGAGAGATTCTGCAAGCAAAGTCCACACTCTGGGGACGGTATCCTTGATTGCCGCCAGGATATTCTCTTCACTTAATACACGGTTCAGTGCTTGAAGATCGATATTTTCGTGGATAAATTCAGAAAGACTCTTAGGCACATTGTTTCCGGCTCCATTGGTGAGGTAAGTCACCAGCAAGTCGTTCATTCTGCCTATTTCCGAAATCATCGGCGGCACTAATAGGTAGAATAAAGTGACTCCGATAACCGTAATAAGGAATAAGGAACAGAAGATGGAAATAATGCGGCTTTTCAATCGTAGCTTATACTGGAAGAATTTGACTAACGGATAGACCATATAAGCTATCAGCCACGCAATAAAGAAAGGTAATAACACTCCGCTAAGGCGTTCTACAAGCATTAATATTCCTACAACTAACACACATCCGATAGAACCGCGTATAAAACTGTCGAATGTTATCTTTTTCCTTTCCATAATCTTTTTCTTTTATAGAGTTTATACTTTCTGCTCATCTTCCCCTCGTGCACGGAGATAACATTCCCTGCACAGAGGCTCGTATTCGGCTGTTTCGCCTAAAAGAACCTGTTTCTCATTCTTGACAGTACGATGTGAGAAAGAAGCCAGCTGGCCACATTTCACACAGATTGCATGAACTTTGGAGACTTCATCGGCAATGGCGCATAATTGCGGCATTGGTCCGAATGGATTTCCTTTGAAGTCCATATCCAACCCTGCAATGATAACACGGATTCCATTATTGGCGAGCTGGTTGCATACATCAATCAAACCACTGTCGAAGAACTGTGCTTCGTCAATGCCTACTACATCTATCTCGGAAGTAAAGAGTAGGATACTGGCTGACGAATCGATGGGAGTGGAGGCGATAGAATGGCTGTCGTGAGAGACTACATCTTCTTCTGAATAACGGGTGTCGATAGCCGGTTTGAATATCTCGACACGTTGTTTCGCGAACTTCGCTCTCTTCATTCTACGAATCAATTCCTCTGTTTTTCCGGAGAACATGGAACCGCAGATTACTTCGATCCGGCCTCTTCTTCTAGTCTCCTGTATGTGGTCTTCTGAAAATAATACCATGAGATTTTGTGTTTTCTTGATTAAGTAAATGTGTGGACAAAGGTAAGCAATTCAATGTGCAAGAACTGTTAAATTATCCATTATTTTAAGTTATTGCATAAATTATTCCTACATTCGCACCGTATAAACAATGGACTGACATGAAACAGAAGCTATTAACAGATATTGAGTTGGATGTTCATGAGTTGAAGTATCTCATGGATTCATTTACCAAGGAGCCGACTCCGACTTTGTCTGAACTGTTGAAGCGGAGTATTACACGGATGCAGGGACGTTTGGATGAACTGCAGCAGGAAGTGGATGCGGTTCAGGTGACTTCTCCGTTAACTGTAGAAGAAACAGTGGAAGAGACTAATGAAGTTGCCGAATCTGAAGTAGATTCACCCAGCATTATACAATCTCTTGAATCTGTTGTTGTGAAAGAAGATGAGGAAGGAGAGATTATTGTTGCGGAAGAGAAACCAGTCGTAGTGGTAACAGAAGAAGGGAAAAAAGAGGAACCAGCAATTGTTGAGGAGCCTGTTGTTGAAACTGTTGTGAAAGAGGAAGAACCTAAATCGGTAGTGTTGGGAGAAAGTCTCAAACTATCTGCCGGCTTGCGACATGCTATCAGCTTGAATGATTCTTTCCGTTTTTCTCGTGAACTATTTGGAGGCGACACAGAATTGATGAATCGTGTTATTGAACAGATATCAGTAATGGGGTCCTACAAGACTGCGGTCGCATTTCTGTCCTCGAAAGTCGAAATAAATGAAGAAAAAGAGGCGGTGAACGACTTTTTGGAACTACTAAAGAAATTTTTTAATCAATCAGCATAAATCAAAAACAAGATGGGAAAGCTATATGTAGTGCCTACGCCGGTAGGGAATCTGGAGGACATGACTTTTCGGGCTATCAAAGTTCTGAAAGAGGTCGATCTGATTTTGGCGGAGGATACACGTACTTCCGGTATCTTGTTGAAACACTTTGAAATAAAGAATGCAATGCAATCCCACCACAAATTTAATGAACATAAAACGGTGGAAAGTGTTGTTAATAGAATAAAGGCAGGTGAAACGGTGGCACTAATTTCGGATGCCGGAACGCCTGGAATTTCCGATCCCGGATTTCTGGTTGTTCGTGAATGTGTGCGTAACGGTATTGAAGTGCAGTGCTTGCCGGGAGCAACCGCTTTTGTTCCGGCACTCGTTGCATCGGGATTGCCGAACGAGAAGTTCTGCTTCGAGGGGTTTCTCCCCCAGAAGAAAGGACGGCAGACACGACTGAAGACATTGGCGGAAGAACACCGCACGATGGTGTTTTATGAATCACCCCACCGTCTGTTGAAGACGTTAACACAGTTTGCCGAATATTTCGGTGCTGAACGTCAGGCAACCGTGTCGCGTGAAATATCCAAGCTCCACGAAGAAACAGTTCGGGGCAGTTTGGCTGAATTGATAGAACACTTTACCGCTACCGAACCCCGGGGCGAGATTGTGATAGTATTAGCAGGAATAGATGATTAAATAATTTCATTAAAAAACGTAAAACGTAAACGTATGAAAAAGTTAGCTGTTTTATTTGTATGCGTAGCCATGTTAGCTTCGTGTGATAGCTTTAAAGGTGGAAGTAAAGACCTGAAAGCTGAAAATGATTCTCTTTTGATGGAACTGAACCAGCGCAATGCTGAACTGGATGATATGATGGGTACTTTCAATGAAGTTCAGGAAGGTTTCCGTAAGATCAATGCTGCCGAAAGCCGTGTTGACTTGCAACGTGGAACCATCACTGAAAACTCTGCCAGCGCCAAGCAACAGATTGCTTCTGACATCGAATTCATCTCCAAACAAATGGAAGAAAACAAAGCGCAGATTGCAAAGTTGCAGGCACAGTTGAAGAACAGTAATTACAATTCTGCACAGATGAAAAAAGCTGTTGCCGCTTTGACTGCTGAATTGAACGCTAAACAACAACGTATCGAAGAACTTCAAACTGAACTGGCTTCCAAGAACATCCGTATCCAGGAATTGGATGCTGCTGTCAGCGACTTGTCTGCTGCTAAAGAAACGTTGGCTGCAGAAAACGAAGCGAAAGCTAAAACCGTTGCTGAACAGGAAAAGAGCCTGAATGCTGCCTGGTTCGTATTCGGTACTAAATCTGAATTGAAAGCTCAAAAGATTCTTCAGAGCGGAGATGTATTGAAGAGTGCTGATTTCAATAAGGATTATTTCACTCAAATCGATATCCGTACAACCAAAGAAATCAAGTTGTACTCTAAACGTGCTGAGTTACTGACTACTCATCCGTCCGGTTCTTATGAATTGGTTAAAGATGACAAAGGCCAGTTGACATTGAAGATTACTAATCCTACTGAATTCTGGAGTGTATCCAGATACTTGGTTATCCAGGTAAAATAAGGTAGACATCCCTTTTTGATTTGCCAATGTGCTGATTCCTGGATTCAAGAAATTAGCACATTGGCTTTTTTATTTCCTATATACGCATAACTACTGATGAAATATAAAAATCTCTTTTTTGATCTTGATGATACCATTTGGGCTTTCTCTCAAAATGCCCGTGATACTTTTGAAGAAGTATATCAGAAATATTCGTTCGACCGTTATTTTGATTCGTTCAATCATTATTATACCCTTTATCAGCAAAGAAATACCGAACTTTGGATTGAGTACGGCGAAGGAAAAATAACGAAAGATGAATTGAACCGTCAACGTTTCTTTTATCCTTTGCAGGCTGTGGGAGTGGAAGATGAAGCGCTTGCCGAACAGTTCTCGAAAGATTTTTTTGCGATTATTCCCACTAAAAGTACTTTAATGCCTCATGCAAAGGAGGTATTGGAATATCTTGCTCCTAAATATAACCTCTATATCCTTTCCAATGGATTCCGTGAATTGCAATCATGCAAGATGCGTTCGGCAGGAGTGGACGAGTATTTCAAAAAAGTGATTCTTTCGGAAGATCTCGGAGTGTTGAAGCCTTGGCCGGCGATATTCAATTTTGCCTTGTCTGCCACTCAATCCGAATTGCGCGAATCCTTGATGATTGGTGACAGTTGGGAAGCGGATATAACCGGAGCGCACGGAGTAGGGATGCATCAGGCTTTTTACAATGTGACGGAACGGACTACTTTCCCTTTCCTTCCCACTTATCACATACATTCCTTGAAAGAATTAATGGATTTATTATAGGTTTTCTGGATTAAGTCGTATTTTTGTTGCGTTTTAATTTTGCATAAAATACGATATAATCATGGATAGTACGCTTCTGCCTTTTGCCTTACTTTGTTTCACTTCATTCTTTACATTGACCAACCCATTGGGAACGATGCCTGTCTTCCTTACCATGACTCATGGTATGACGGATAAGGAACGTCAGTCTATCGTACGTCGCGCCACCATTGTGTCGTTTATTACAATAATGGTATTTGTCTTTGCCGGGCAGTTTCTTTTTAAGTTTTTTGGTATTTCTACCAATGGCTTCCGTATTGCCGGTGGGGTGATTATCTTCAAGATCGGCTTTGATATGCTTCAAGCCCGTTATACACCGATGAAACTGAAAGATGAAGAAATCAAAACGTATGCGGATGATATCTCCATTACTCCTCTCGGCATTCCTATGTTATGCGGCCCCGGAGCGATTGCCAATGCTATTGTCTTGATGCAGGATGCACATTCTTATGAAATGAAGGGAATTTTGATCGGCACTATTGCCCTGATTTATCTGCTGACTTTCTTTATTCTTCGTGCTTCTACGAAATTGGTAAACGTATTGGGCGAGACGGGAAACAATGTAATGATGCGCCTCATGGGATTGATTCTGATGGTAATTGCGGTGGAATGTTTCGTCAGCGGATTGAAACCGATTTTGGTGGATATTGTGAGAGAGGGGATGCTTCCTTGATGATAAAAGATAGAAGGGTTGAAGAGTCCTTAAAATGAAATTTATCTTTGCTGTAAAAAATGAACTACCCTTATAGAAGTTAATAAGATATATATAAATAAAGCCGTAAATGGATGACAACTATCAGGAATATTTTATTTTAAATTACTTTTGTAAAAAATAGATTCCCGAGTTTTTTTATAACCCCCTTAATAGAAATGAGACTAAAACTCCAAGGCTTGCCAAAGAGTTTAGTCTCATTTTTACCTTTATAAATCAGTATCTTTTTTATATCTTGGAATTGGATATATTGTATCTACTCTTTTTTATTTCATTAAAAAGAAGTGAATTGTTTATGGATTCTGATCAGTGGCAATATTTAAGCTTTCATTACCGTCGAACTCTGTCATTGGAATCATCATCGTCATTTCCCAGTCTTCCGGATCAATATAACGTCTGTAGTCTAATAGACGTGCTCCTTCTCCCCATTATTCGATACGATGTTGAAGTAAATGTTTCTTACGTAAAACTATTTATGTATATATTTATAAATAATAAGACCTGCAATTTCGATTAATTCTAAAATTGCAGGTCTCATCTACTTATTTAAAACTTATCCTTATATGGAGGCAATATTAAAAAATGTTTTATCGAGGTAGATTATCACTCCATCCCTCTGTTTGTATAACTCCAAAACCTGAATTAACTTCAAAAGAAGGTATTGGGTACACAAATTTGGCAATGTTGAAATTAGTATACGCTCCATCTGCCACACTAATAATTTTGCCTAATCTTCTTGCATCAAAGAAGCGATGTCCTTCTTGAACCAGTTCTAATTTTCTTTCTTTGTCAATCACATCAATAATCGTCTGATCCTCTGCAATTTCACTATCATCCAAATCCGGGTTTCTTTTTGCCGCTACTTCCAACAGTTTTTCTTTAGCTTTACCATAATCAGGAGTTGATTGTTTTGCATATGCTTCTGCCTGTATTAAATACATTTCAGGCAGTCTGAAAACCGGCAAGTTAGAAATCTGATTATTGGTTGTGATACCACGCATTTTTCCACCAGTCCACGTACCGCCAAGAAGTGCCAGACGAATATCATTAGATGAATATTCTGCTATTGTTGCGCTGTTAATAGACAAACCGTATTTATTCCATAAAGTATTCAGAGCATTAGCAGATAAATAATCATCTTCGGCTTTTGCTATAAAGAAAATGTCTTCTGTCGAAACAGCCAATGTCGTGTACATATTCTTATAGTCTTCTTTGGTTGATACAATTGTACCACCACTTAGGGTTATTGCCTCTTGAGCCGCCGTAATAGCCCCTTCGTAATTTTTCATATAGAGTTTTACGCGAGCTTCAAGTGCAGCAACTGCAGCCGTATTCATATACTGTTTACCTACATTTTCAACACCTTCTTTAGCATAATATTCTTTAGCTTTCGTTATATCATCAAGAATCAGGCTATAATTTTGTTCTACACTGACTCTTGACACCTGTGAATAGGCAGGGACGGGTTCAGTAACGTTTACGATACCTAATGTCGTTTTGTTGGCTTCCGAATATGGCAAACCAAACATGTTAGTCAAATAGAAAGAGCAGAGGGCTTTAATAGCATAGGCTTGAGCGATGCATCCTTCCACTTCTGCCAGATCCCCCTTTGTTACTTCTTTAAATGAAGCACCTTCTTTAATGATACGTGCACAACGGTCGATAGCCCAATATCCGTATGCCCATATTTCTTCTATGTATGAATTAGTATCCAGTATCTGATAGCGGAAGATGTCATAGAAATGAGACGTTGCAACGGAATGTGAAGTGATATCCGTTGGCGCATCTCCAATTGCTAATACATCACGTCCCAGAAAACGATATGAACCTAATGTGTAATATACACCATTTAGAGCATTCTGAAAATCTTGGGTAGTAACCAAGGCTTCTTCTGTCGGAACAGAAGTTGATGGCGTTTCTGTCAAGAAGTCATCGCATGCGGTGAATGAAATTGCCATCCAACCGGTTAATAAAGCAAATAATATTTTCTTCATTGTCATAAATTTCTAAAGTTATTTTTTTAGAAGCTAAGATTAAGACCGAACATGATATTTCTAGGTACAGGATATGCCCAAGACTGCATACCGGTAGATCTGGTTTGTGGATCAAATCCTATAAAATCTTTAGCAGTGATAGTGAACAAATTGTCAGCAGAGATATAAACTCTTAAATTGTCAATAGCCACCTTATTCATAAGGTTCTTCGGAAGAGTATATCCTAAAACCATGGATTTCATTCTTAAATAAGAACCATTCATTAAGAAACGGCTGGAATTAGTTTCTGCTCCCGAGTTGTCTCCAGCTACAAATTTGGGTACGTCGGTTATATCTCCCGGCTTTTGCCAGCGGTTGTCATAAACGTAGTTAGATACCGGGCCTAAGAAATAATGTCCAACCTGCATATCAAATGCAAATCCGGAGTTATATACTTTATTTCCCAAGGTGAAACTGGTATCAAAAGAGAAGTCAAAACCTTTGTATTTGAAATTCATTCCAAAGCCACCATAAAATTTAGGATCGGCAGAACCTACAATTCGCTGACCGGCCTCATTTACATTTTTTGTTTTCTCATCCCCTTCTTGTCCTTTATACCACATTGCTTCTCCTGTTTCAGGATCCACTCCTGCATATTCCGGCATATAGAACGTATTATACGCTTCACCAACTTTTCTGATAGTTAGAGTATTCTCAATTGGTTTTTCTGTGGCAAGTTTTATGATTTTATTTTTATTTGCCGTACCAGTGAAGCGAACATCCCAACTGAAATCTTTATTTCTAAGTACGTTAGCGTTAATTAAGAATTCTATACCTTTGTTTTCCATCTCACCTACATTTTTCAGGATAGATCCGAATCCAGTTGTGTAAGAAAGTGGTACATCAAATATCATATCTTTTGTCCGTTGGTTATAATAGTCCACTTCCAGTGTCAGTCTTTCGAAGAAAACAGCATGGATACCGATATCGGCTTTCGCAACAGTCTCCCATTTAAGATCCGGATTGGCTATTTGGTAAGGAATAGCTCCAGGTTTGCCATTATAAGAATATCCATAATTATACAATCCCATTGCTGCATAATAACCAATATCCTGATTACCTACAGTTCCATAACTACCTCTGATAGTCAAATCTGTCAACCAATTTTTGGTATTTTCCATAAAGCTTTCGTTAGAGATTCGGTATTTTGCTCCTATAGACCAAAAAGGAGCCCATTTGTTGTTTACACCAAATCTTGACGAGCCGTCATAACGGAAACTGCCTGACAGATAATATTTATCATTCAAGTTATATTCTGCATTCATAAAGAATGAAGAAAGAGTGCTTGCTTTGGTTGAAGATCCCGCCCCTGTTGGCTTGGAAGCATTGTCCAATTCAAAAACAGCATCACTAGGATATCCACTGGCAGCTGCATAAATTGTTCTATAAGATATTTTCTGTGCTTCTTGTCCCAACAATACATTCAAATGATGCATGTCTTTGAAAGTGCGGTTGAAGTTTACGGTATTGGTAATGGTCAAGGTTGTTGCCCTTTCCTGATTTCTTTGACCAAGCATACCGCTACCGGAATATTGAGGATTATAAATTGAACTGTAAAAGAACTCGTCCAAGTCAATTAAGCTCAATCCTGCATTTGTCTTCCATGTTAAGCCATCAATAATATTATAAGTAAAATATGGATTCACAACCAATGTAATCTGCTTTTGATTGCGTTTATCACCTTTTTCTTTATCGTTAATGGCTACAGGATTATAATTAACATTTGTATTATATGTTCCATCTTCATTGCGCACCTGTTCAAACGGACGGATGTCATATACTGCTACAATAGGATTAGTATATTGGCTTTCAGTCATAGTATTGTTTATATCGGAGAGTGCTCCATTCACAGAAAGTCCATATCCTATCCGCCCGCTTTTTCCATCTAAACTAATACGTCCGCTATAGCGTTTCATTCCAGTTCCGATGACGATACCTGTATTCTGAAAATATCCTCCACTAATATAATAGCGCAAATTTTCATTCCCACCTTGAGCACTGATATCATATTCTTGTGAAAAACCATTTTGCAGAATCTCCTTCAGCCAATCCACACTCTTGATATTTTGCGTCAAGTCCACATTATACCAATCCATAACATAGGCATTCAGCCATTCAGCAGAAGTCATGCCATCCTCACCGTCATATCCTGCATTTGTTAGTCCTTCGGTCCAGATCTCTTTGTATTTATCCAGATTTGTCGTACGATAATTATGATCTATCTTACCTACAAAACTAGTTCCGACTTTTGCATTCACATTAAAACGCGCTTTTCCCAGACTACCTTTTTTAGTAGTAACTACAATTACTCCATTCGCTGCACGAGCTCCATAAATAGCTGTAGCTGTAGCATCTTTCAAAACTGTGATGGACTCAATGTCGTTAGGATTGATATTAGCCATCGGACTTGCCGCCATATCCCCTGTCCCGGCTTTGTTATAAGCCCCCATTTTGTCTGTGTAAATGGCAATACCATCAATTACGTATAAAGGTTCGGTTCCAGAGTTCATTGAACCAACTCCACGAATAGTAGTAGAAGCGTATGCACCAGGTTGTCCAGTCAAGCTATTTACCTGTAAACCAGCTACTGATCCTTCCAAAGACTTCATAAAGTTTGCATCTGTTTTTTTCATCAAGTCCTTGTTATCCACCGTTTGGGCAGATCCCGTAAATGCCGCTTTTTTAGTTACCCCATATCCGGTTACCACAACCTCATCTATTAGCTGTGCATCAGATTTGAGAACCACTCGCAAATTGGGCTTTATCGCCACTTCCTGCGTCTGCATACCAATGTACGAAATCTGCAAAGTCTTTGCAGAACTAAATACAACTATAATATCTTGATTACTAATAATATACACGATGTTTACTTTCCTTCGGCAATAAATCTTTTGTTGTAGTTATTATGCAGATTATCAATATGTTAAATACCTACCAAACATATTAATTTGCTGATTTATGATACCAGATTTCTATCAAAAATAGGACATAACCATCTATTAATTAATTATTTAAGTTCTTGTCTTATATGATATAAGCTAAAACTTATTTCCATCTTAACTGTTGAAGATGGTTTTATTGTTCTAAATTATATCCAATAATTATTGACTATAATAATATATTCATTAGCAAACGATAATCTAAGAAAAAGAAAAACTCCAGATGAAAAAATGCATATTTTATTACTGTATATTTTAAAATATGCAGGGGTGGATTCAAATATTCTCCAAAATCGCAGAGAATATGATTGATGAATATTCATATTGGATGGTTATATGCTTTTTCTGTATCAAAGAGATTGTGTAATTACATCTAATTATGTAAAAAGAAGTATTTATCATTTATCTGACGCTAAAATGAAAGAACCCCAAATGCCGGATTCTAATAGCTATTAGAGGCTATCAGGGTTATAAATTAGCTTTTAATCCTTTCCTTTTAAAGAAAGCAAGGGCTTCTCTACGACCAATGACTCGTTCCTTTTAAAGGAACACTTTATTCCTTTAAATGGGACGAGTGATAATATTCGTAATAACGATGTGTATTTAGGTTATGTATATGCGTTTTTGAAACTGAAATTGCATATTCTTTCATTTAATTATACACTTTTCTTTCTATTAGAGAAAATTAGCCCCTCCATTTCTAAAACTAAATCTTAAAAACAGAACACTTTCATCTAGCTTTTGTACCTATTATTATTTTTTGATGAGGCCGTTTTCTCAAGATCACGTACCACTGTTATATCCATTATATTTGCATATACCTGTGTAGTCTTCACACTTTTGTGTCCTAATAGCTTTTGTACCGTAGTAATATTTGCACCACTATATAATAATAAGGTGGCATTTGTATGCCGGGCGGTGTGAAATGACACACGTTTATCTATTTTCGCCAAGCCTGCTAATAAATTCAATTCTTTGTTGATATTAGAATTGTCTTTCAACTTAAAGAAGCTGTCAAGATCATCTTTATAGCGTTGCAATATCTCAATTCCTTTGCCTTCAAATAACAAATATAAAGGAAGACGTACCTCAATACCAGTTTTAACAGACTTGTATATAATCCAGGTTTCCTGATGGAATTCAACAATATTTGCGGAGGTCAGACTGGTGAAATCAGAATATCGTAACCCTGCGTAGCAACAAAATAAAAAAGCATCTTTTGTTTTTTGTAGCCTCGTATATCTTCCTGTTAGCTGTAAATTTTCAAAGCGATATAACTCTTCCGGAGCCAAGTGCGTATGACTTCCCTCTATACTTTTAATTTTATACTTTCTAAAAGCATACTTTTGTATATCCATATATTCCTTATTTATAGCAACGTTAATATATCGTTTTAGATGCTTCATGTGCTTGGCAATGGTATTAAGGTGATAGCCTTTAGACTGCAGGTGATTATCAAATGAGGACACAAATTCAAATGTCAAATCGGTGAATAATATCTCTTTCTTAAATTCCTGAAGTAATTCAAGAGTGGAAAGATGATTTTGTCTGGTACTCTCTTTCAAAAGAGAATTAGCGACTTCTTCTTTGAAGAAAGTTAAGAATGAGCTCCCGTTACTTAGAGGCTTATCAATCGAATTCTTTAATAAATCTAGCGATATTGGTTTTCCTTGTTGCCATAATCCAAGTTCAGTATGCTCAATAGCTGCTATATTCTCATACAACATACGATTCAAAACATTGGCATTAGGATGATTCTTCACCATCTTTCGTTTGGCATCCCACTGATCGGGTTTGAGATATATTTTGGTGGAGAAATACATTTTTTTTCTGTTCAGATAGGCCTCTACCTGTACTAACGCCATTCCTTTTTTATTCAATCTCTTCTTTCTGTTAAACACAAGGTTGTAACTGATCTTTTCCATACTTTCATTTTTAAATTAATAATAGAACAAATTAGACGTAATTCTGTGCTATATCAGAGACGAATAAGCATTAATATCTCTAAAAAAATAAATCTTCAAATAATATAGTATTCACAAAACTTTAAATTAAATGCCACTTTTTTATTCGCTTTTCCACGAAAAAAGCAAAAAGAACAGCTTTTAAAGGTGTTTTATGACTAAAAACGAGTAAAAGAAATATTAAAAGATGCATTTTGCTCATACAAAGTGTTACTAGCTATTTTGGCAATCAACGCTTTTAATAAGAAAAAATATGCTTATCGACATAAATACAGCACACAAAATAACAAAATGTTATATTTGCAACCTTTTTTTATTAATATAATTGTTAGTTTCAGTTTTATTAATATATTTGCAAATTGTTAGAGTAAAGATACAAATAATGTAAAGTTAAACTTTAAGAGAGAATTTATGAAAAGAAAATTAATGCTGTTATTGGCATGCCTTTTTGTGGGCATAGGTCTGGTAACTGCCCAAACTCAAAAAGTCACAGGCGTTGTGATTTCTGAAGAAGACGGGCAGCCAGTTGTTGGCGCTTCTGTGTTGGTAAAAGGTACCACTCAAGGTACAATCACAGATGTAGATGGTAATTTTAATTTGTCGAATGTACCAAGTTCTGCAAAGACTTTGCAGATTTCGTATATTGGTATGCAGACGCAGGAAGTGGTTATAAAACCGAATCTGAAAGTTGTGCTAAAATCTGATTCTCAGAAACTTGATGAGGTTGTGGTGACTGCGATGGGGATTAAACGTTCTGAAAAGTCTTTGGGATATTCAGTGACAAGTGTTAAAGGTGATGAAATAACCAAGGCACGTGAAAGTAATGTTTTAAACTCCTTATCAGGTAAGATCGCAGGTGTACAGATTGGACAGTCGTCAGGTACTGCAGGGGGAAGTTCTAGTATTCAGATTCGTGGTGCTTCTTCTATTGGTAGCGTGTCGTCTCCACTTTTTATTGTTGATGGTTTGCCTATTGACAATGGGGCGTTCAATCCGGACAGAACTAATGGCATTGTTGATGTTGGAAACCGTGCAGGAGATATTAGCTCGGATGATATCGAGTCTATTAATGTTTTAAAAGGGGCTGCGGCAACTGCATTGTATGGTGCGCGTGCGAAAGATGGTGCTATCGTAATAACTACCAAAAAAGGTAGTCGCAATTCGCAGGTATCTGTTACAGTTAATTCTTCCACACGTTTTGAGAATGTTTTGAAACTGCCAGATTTTCAAAATGATTACGCACAAGGAAGTTATGGCAAATATAATGTAAAAATGTTGAATGGTTGGGGGCCTAAGATATCTTCTGTGCAAGATCAGACATTTGCAGATTTTAAAGGAGAACAGGTTACTTTGCAAGCATATCCTGACAATGTAAAAGATTTCTATGAGACAGGTATGAGTTATATAAATAATGTCGCAATTGCTGGTGGTACAGAACGTTCTGATTTTAGAATCAGTGTCTCTACTACTAATCAGACAGGGGTGGTGCCCGGATCCGACTATAATAAATATGCTTTTGCCGTTAATGGTGGTATGAATTTCACCAAGAACTTCACAGGGCGAGTTTCAGCACAGTACATCCGCTCTGATTCGGAAGGACGGCCTGCTCAGGGATCTAATGATAATAACTTGCTCATTCCTTTGATAAACGGAATGCCGCGTACGGTAAATATCAACGATGTGAAAAACAATTGGATTGACGAATACGGTAAGCAAATATCACTGGATCCGGAAGGAAAGAGTAACAATCCGTATTGGATAATCAACAAGAATAAATTTACTAATCAGTTGGATCGTCTTATCGGCAATATTGTTTTGACTTATAAACCGATAGAAGGACTGACAATCTCGAATAATGCAGGAACTGACTTTTATACAGAAACCAGACGTAAAGTATATTCGAAAGGGACAATTGGTAATCTTGAAGGACAGTTCCAGACATGGGATCTCTATAAGCGTATTTTGAATAATGATTTGATGATATCGTATGAGAAAACATTTGCGGAAGATTATGGAGTAAAAGTAATGTTGGGACACAATATATATCAGGAAGACTGGAGAAATAATAATGTGTTGGCGCAAAATCTGGTTGTAGATGAATTGTATGCATATACTAATGCTAAGACAACGAGTCCGGTAAATTATACCTCTAAGAAACGGCTGGTTGGTCTTTATGGAGATATAAGCTTCAGTTATAAGAACATGGTATTTTTGGATGTGACAGGAAGAAATGACTGGTCATCTACATTACCTGTAAATAACCGTTCTTATTTTTATCCGTCAATTAGTGGTAGTTTTATTTTTACAGAATTGATGAAGAATAAGGATGTTTTGAGTTATGGAAAATTGCGTATGAGTTATGCTAATGTCGGTAGTGATGAACAACCATACCAGTTGGCGTTTCAATATACTCCGGTTAATTCTTATTTTTTGCAGTATAATTTAACGAATGTTTTTCCCCATAATGGATTAGTAGGATTTACAGGTCCTCGTGTATTGCCGAATGAGAATCTTAAACCACAAAATCAGGCATCGTTTGAGGTAGGTACTGATTTACGCTTTTTCCAAAATCGTATTCGTTTAGACTTGACTTATTATAAAAGTGTAACTAAAAATCAAATCGTAAGCATTGATGTTCCTTTGTCCACGGGGTATTTTGCCAATAATATTAATGCGGGAAAAGTATCTAATAAAGGGATTGAAGTAGCATTAGGAGTTACCCCTGTACAGACTAAGGATTTTAAATGGGACTTGGAGGCTACTTTTGCAAAAAACACCCAGAAAGTTGATGAGCTGGCAGAAGGGTTGGATGAGTACTCGTTGACTAGTGGGTTGAGTGGATTGCAGATAAAAGCGGAAGTTGGTGGTTCGTTTGGTCTGTATGGTACAGGTTGGAAACGTGATGATTCGGGCAATTATGTTATTAACGAAAAGACAGGACTCCGTGAAATTGTAAACAATGTGCGTTTGGGAGATGTTTACCCGGACTTTACAATGGGTATTAATAATACGTTCTCTTACAAAGGTTTCACATTGAGTTTCCTGATAGATATTCGTCAAGGTGGTTCTCTTTACTCTGAAACAGTGGGTACTTTACGTACTACCGGACTTGCTGCTGAAACTGCTGCCCATCGAGAAGATGCGTCGTTTATTGAACCGGGAGTCATCTTACAATCTGATGGAACTTACAGAGCTAATGATGTGCCGGTTAAAAGTATGCAAGATTATTGGGGGCATGTGGCAAAATCAAGTAATAATGAGGGTAATATTTTCGATGCTTCATATGTTAAATTACGTGAGTTGAACTTTTCTTATAGTTTTCCTAGAAAATGGTTTAGAAGTTTCTTTGTCAAATCTCTTGATTTAGGCTTTGAGGCTCGTAATCTTTGGATTATAAAAGATCATGTGCCTCACATTGATCCGGAAGCTAACTTTTTTGGACCTGCACAGATCGGTGGGGGAGTTGAGTTCAATAGTATCCCGACAACAAGAAGTTTCGGATTTAATATTAGATTGACATTATAATAATTATCAAAGAGAAATAATATGAAAAATAAAAGATCAATATATACTATAGCAATCATATTTACATGTGCTATTTTGAGCTCATGTAGTGATTGGTTGGATGTTAATCATAATCCAAATTCTGCGGAAAAGGTGGATCCCGGATATTTATTCAATTATGCAGTAGTGAATTGGGCTGGTAGTCGTACCGGAGGAGATGCTTACATTCCTCTTTCTCAAAGTATCCAGTGTCAGGCAGACGGCGGCGATGATTATGGGGGCTGGGCGGAAGGTTATTATGTCATAGATCCATATAGCCTTGGTAATACATGGAAGCATTACTATTCTGTTGGAGGTAATAATTTGCAGTTAGCTATCAAAAATGCTCAAGAAGCTACTCCTGTCAATCATAATGGAATTGCTCAATGTAAAATTATTCTAGCTCAACATATTTATGAGACAACAATGATATGGGGAGATATTCCATTTACAGAGGCTTGGGTAGAAGGAGTTAAGTATCCAAAATTTGATTCTCAGGAAGTAGTTTTGAATGGTGTAGTAAGCTTGTTGGATGAAGCGTTGAATGAGATCAACTTGGATGATCCTTTGGCCATTACTGATTACGATATTTTTTATAAAGGTGATATGCAAAAGTGGATTCGGTTGGCCAAATCTTTAAAATTCAGAACTTTAATGACAATGGTGGATAAAGATCCGACGAAAGCAGAACAGATTGGAAAGTTGATAAGTGACGGTGGTATGATTAGTTCGGCTGATGATAATCTGCAGTTCCCATATTTACAGACTGCCGGTAATGAAAATCCTAAATATAAAATATTGGAGAAGTATACAAATGGCATCAATATTATGTTTTTTGCAAATAATAATGTATTGAAGCCTATGCAGGAACGTAATGATTCTCGTATTTCCAGATATTTTGAACCGGGAGCTGACGGGGTGTATCGAGGCTTGGATACTCGGCAGGCAGCAGAAGAAACTGATGATGAAAATGCGGATTTATTATCTTCCGTTATAAGTAAGTATCTTTTTAGAAAAGAGGCACCTGAATTAATTTATTCTTATCAGGAACAGTTATTTTTTGAAGCGGAAGCGTATGTACGTGGGTTGGGAGTAACTTCTAATTTGGTGAAGGCTAATGAATTATATAAGAAAGCTATTCAAACAGCTTGTGATTATTATGAAGCAGATCCGGTAAAGACAACTGAATTTATTGATGCTTTGGATGATTTAAACACATTGGAACCTGATAGAGCTTTATATGAGATTCATATTCAGCAATGGATTGATTTGATGGACAGACCGTTGGAAGAATTTGTACAGTGGAGAAGATCAGGATCCAATGGTAACGAGGTACCTGTACTTACTGTGCCGACAGAAGCTACTTCTCGGGAACTTATTCGTAGATGGGAATATAGTCCTGAGGAAATGACTGCTAATCCTAATGCACCCAAAGAATCTCCTAAAATTTGGGAAAAGATGTGGTTTGATTTATAGATTCTAAGGTGATAAATGATACGAAAAAGAGGACAATAAAACATTGTCCTCTTTTTTTTTGTTATATTTGCGCCCACATTATTATATATAGAAGTAAAGAATGAAAGAATTTGTAATATCCGAAGCCAAAGTAGAGACAGCAGTGCTTGTCGGACTCATCACACAAACGCAGGATGAGCGTAAGACGAACGAGTATCTGGATGAACTGGCTTTCCTTGCCGAGACGGCTGGGGCGGAAGTAGTGAAACGATTTACGCAGAAGTTGCCGACAGCTCATTCAGTGACTTATGTCGGAAAAGGAAAGTTGGAAGAAATCAGACAATATATTCGTAACGAAGAGGAAGAAGAACGTGAAGTAGGAATGGTCATCTTTGATGATGAGCTTTCTGCGAAACAGATTCGTAATATTGAAGCCGAACTGAAAGTGAAGATACTGGACCGTACTTCACTGATCCTTGATATATTTGCCATGCGTGCACAGACAGCCAATGCGAAGACGCAGGTAGAGCTGGCACAATATAAATATATGTTGCCGCGTTTGCAGCGACTTTGGACTCACTTGGAACGCCAGGGAGGAGGTTCCGGTGCCGGTGGCGGTAAAGGTTCCGTGGGACTTCGTGGTCCGGGTGAAACACAGCTCGAGATGGACCGCCGTATCATCCTGAACCGTATGTCATTATTGAAAGAACGTCTGGCGGAGATTGACAAGCAGAAAGCTACCCAACGAAAGAATCGCGGACGCATGATACGTGTTGCACTGGTTGGTTATACCAACGTGGGAAAATCAACCATGATGAATCTTCTCTCCAAGAGCGAAGTGTTTGCAGAAAACAAACTATTTGCGACTTTAGACACCACTGTGCGTAAAGTGATTATTGATAATCTACCGTTCTTGTTGTCGGATACGGTAGGATTTATTCGCAAGTTGCCTACCGACCTGGTAGAATCTTTTAAATCTACCCTGGATGAAGTGCGTGAAGCAGATTTGCTTGTACACGTAGTCGATATTTCCCACCCCGGATTTGAGGAACAGATTGAGGTGGTGAACAAGACACTGGCAGAGATTGGCGGCAGTGGCAAACCTATGATACTTGTATTTAATAAAATAGACGCTTACACCTACGTGGAGAAAGCGCCGGACGACCTTACCCCCCGAACAAAGGAAAACTTAACACTCGAAGAACTGATGAAGACGTGGATGGCAAAAATGGAGGATAACTGCCTCTTTATTTCCGCCCGCGAACGAATCAATATAGACGAACTGAAAAATGTAGTTTATCAGCGAGTGAAAGAATTACACGTTCAGAAATATCCCTATAACGATTTTCTTTATCAGACCTACGAAGAAGAGGAAGAATAAACGGGAGGGATTTATGATTTCTGATTTCTGAATTATGAGTTGGCTGTGCGATTATGACGGACAACATCACAGTTCATAAATCATAATTCATAAATCATAACTCATAAATCATTTAGTATATGAAAGACTATCGTAGATTGACTGAAGATGAGGTACTTCAGTTGAAGAGCCAGTCGTGTCTGGCCGATGATTGGGGAAATGTATCAGTGGCAGAGGGCTTTAATTGTGAGTACGTTCATCATACCCGTTTCTCGGGTGAAGTGAAACTGGGGGTATTCGAATCAGAATTTACATTGCCGGGGGGAATCAAGAAACATTCGGGATTGCGTCATGTGACGTTGCATAATGTATCAGTGGGCGATAACTGTTGTATTGAGAATATCCAGAACTACATTGCTAACTATGAGATCGGTAGTGATACTTTCATTGAGAATGTAGATATTATTTTAGTGGATGGATTAAGCACTTTCGGTAATGGGGTAGAAGTGGCTGTCTTGAATGAAACAGGAGGTCGTGAAGTGTTGATGAACGACAAACTGTCTGCGCATCAGGCATATATACTTGCGTTGTACCGCCATCGTCCCGAACTGATTAACCGTATGAAATCCATTGCGGATTATTATTCCAATAAACATGCTTCTGCTGTCGGTAGTATTGGCAATCATGTCATGATTCTCAATACAGGTTCAATCAAGAATGTCCGGATTGGTGATTACTGCCATATCTGTGGAACTTGCCGTTTATCCAATGGAAGCGTCAATAGTAATGTGACAGCGCCTGTACATATCGGTCACGGGGTAATTTGTGACGACTTCATAATCTCTTCCGGTTCAAAAGTGGATGACGGCACAATGCTGACCCGTTGTTTCGTCGGGCAGTCCTGTAAATTGGGACATAATTATTCCGCTTCCGATTCTTTGTTTTTTAGTAATTGCCAAGGAGAGAACGGTGAAGCATGTGCTATTTTCGCAGGTCCTTTCACCGTGACACATCATAAATCTACTTTGCTGATTGCCGGAATGTTCTCGTTTATGAATGCAGGTTCGGGATCCAATCAGAGCAACCACATGTATAAGTTGGGACCTATCCATCAAGGAACAATGGAAAGAGGAGCGAAGACCACTTCTGATTCCTATATCTTGTGGCCGGCACGTGTCGGAGCTTTCTCATTGGTCATGGGACGTCATGTCAATCATGCCGATACTTCTAATCTTCCTTTTTCCTACCTGATAGAGCAGCGGAATACGACTTATCTGGTTCCGGGAGTCAACTTAAGAAGTGTAGGTACTATCCGTGACGCACAAAAATGGCCGAAACGTGATAATCGTAAAGACCCGAACAGGCTGGATTATATCAACTATAACCTGTTGAGTCCTTATACCATTCAGAAGATGTTCAAAGGGCGTTCCATTTTGAAAGAATTGAAACGTGTGTCCGGTGAAACTTCAGAAATCTACTCTTACCAGAGTGCTAAAATCAAGAATTCTTCTTTGAACAATGGAATCCGTTTTTATGAAATTGCTATCCACAAGTTCTTAGGGAACTCCATTATAAAACGACTGGAAGGCATTAACTTCCAGAGCAATGAAGAAATCCGCCAACGCCTGAAACCCGATACGGAAATTGGTATCGGCGAATGGGTAGATGTTTCCGGGTTGATTGCTCCCAAGAGTGAGATCGACCGATTACTGGATGGTATTGAGAAAGGAGCAGTCAATCGTTTAAAGTCCATCAATGCAAGCTTCGCGGAAATGCACGAGAATTATTATACTTATGAATGGACATGGGCTTATCATAAGATCCAGGAATTTTATGGCCTAGATCCGGAAACGATAACAGCGCAAGACATCATCGGTATCGTGAAAGCCTGGCAGCAAGCTGTTGTCGGATTGGACAAGATGGTATATGAGGATGCTAAGAAAGAATTCTCGTTATCTTCCATGACCGGATTCGGTGCTGATGGCTCTCATGACGAAATGAAGCAGGACTTTGAGCAAGTACGCGGTGATTTCGAAAGCAATACATTTGTGACTGCGGTGTTGAAACATATTGAAGATAAAACGGCTCTTGGAAATGAGCTCATCGAGCGAATCAAAATGATTGATAAAACGGAAATAGTGTAGCGAGTCAAAAATAAGTAGATAAATAAATGGGAAATTATCGGTTAAATGAGAATTTATCGGTTAAATGGGAATTTTGCAGTTAGGCTGAAAGCCTTACAATTATATATTTATTGGGGTGCCCTGAAAGGGCTTAATTATATAGCGTAGGGCAACGCCCTACGAAAAAGACACACCAGCCACAAGCCCTGAAAGGGCGGAACTGTATACAATTATGCCCTTTCAGGGCGCAAATTCAGATTGTCGTTTTTTCGTAGGGCGTTGCCCTACGCTATATAATTAAGCCCTTTCAGGGCACTCCGCAAAATAATCATTTATTGACCTACCTATTTTTATCCTACAATGTTTTATTTCTCAATTTTTAATTCTCAATTCTTAATTTATCATTACCTTTGCCACACTAACTAACATTACGTAATAAAATAAGAAACTTATGGCAACACCTCTGTTTAAGTATCAGCCCATGTTTGAAAAGGGAAAAGATACAACTGAGTATTATCTGCTTACAAAAGACTATGTATCAGTAAGCGAGTTTGAAGGAAATCCCATCCTGAAAATTGAAAAAGAAGGTTTGACTGCGATGGCTAATGCTGCTTTTCGTGATGTATCATTCATGCTTCGTCGTTCGCACAATGAACAAGTTGCTAAGATTCTGAGTGATCCGGAAGCAAGCGAAAACGATAAGTATGTGGCGTTGACTTTCCTGCGCAATGCAGAGGTTGCTTCAAAAGGCGTACTTCCATTCTGCCAGGACACCGGTACTGCTATTATCCATGGTGAAAAGGGACAGCAGGTATGGACTGGATATTCTGACGAAGAAGCGCTTTCACTGGGCGTATATAAAACATACACTGAAGAAAACCTGCGTTATTCACAGAATGCGCCTCTGAATATGTATGATGAGGTAAATACAAAATGTAACCTCCCTGCACAGATTGACATCGAAGCTACCGAAGGTATGGAATATGAATTCCTTTGTGTAACAAAAGGTGGTGGTTCTGCCAACAAGACATATTTGTATCAGGAAACAAAAGCGATCCTGAATCCCGGTACATTGGTTCCGTTCCTGGTTGAAAAGATGAAGACATTGGGAACAGCCGCTTGTCCTCCTTATCATATCGCTTTCGTAATCGGTGGTACTTCTGCTGAAAAGAACCTGTTGACAGTGAAATTAGCTTCTACTCATTTCTATGATAACCTGCCGACTACCGGAAACGAATATGGTCGTGCATTCCGCGATGTCGAACTGGAAAAAGAAGTATTGGCAGAAGCTCACAAGATTGGGTTGGGTGCACAATTCGGAGGTAAATATCTTGCTCACGATGTACGCATCATCCGTCTGCCTCGTCATGGTGCATCTTGTCCGGTAGGTTTGGGTGTATCTTGCTCTGCCGACCGTAACATCAAATGTAAAATCAATAAGGAAGGTATCTGGATTGAGAAACTGGATTCAAATCCGGGTGAACTGATTCCGGCTGAACTGCGTCAGGCAGGTGAAGGTGATGTTGTGAAGATCGACCTGAACCGTCCGATGCCTGAAATCCTGAAAGAACTGACTAAATATCCGGTTGCTACCCGTCTGTCATTGAACGGAACGATTATCGTAGGTCGTGACATCGCTCATGCTAAACTAAAAGAACGTTTGGACCGCGGTGAAGACTTGCCACAATATATTAAGGATCATCCTATTTATTATGCAGGTCCGGCAAAAACTCCGGAAGGCATGGCGTGTGGCTCTATGGGGCCTACTACGGCAGGACGTATGGATTCTTATGTAGAACTGTTCCAAAGTCATGGCGGTAGCATGGTGATGTTGGCAAAAGGTAACCGTAGCCAGCAGGTGACAGATGCTTGTCAGAAATATGGTGGTTTCTATCTTGGTTCTATCGGAGGTCCGGCAGCTATCCTTGCACAGAACAACATCAAGAGCATCGAATGTGTGGAATATCCGGAATTGGGTATGGAAGCTATCTGGAAGATTGAAGTAGAAAACTTCCCTGCATTTATCTTGGTAGATGATAAGGGTAACGACTTCTTCAAACAGTTGAAACCGTGGAATTGCAAAAAATAACCGGTTGATACCTGTTGGGATAAAACGGTAAGAAGAGGCTGTAAATGCCTTGAATTAATAAAGGGGCTGTCTGACTATTTTATTGTTAGACAGCCCCTCTTCTTATTTTAAGGACTTAAAGATTTTCCGGATATTTACTTTTGCAGTGTAAACATCGACCTTTCATCAGTTATGATTACTTATTCTGTTCTTTTTTCCATTTTTCATATCTCTTCAACACCTTGCTTCCATCTTTGTTATACCAACTATAACCATTCCGGCGCTCATGCCCGATTTCCGATATATCATATTTTTTAATGCCGTCACGGTCGCAGAAAAAAGGCCGGTTCGTTTCCAGTTCATAAAAACGTGCCCAAAGAGTAGGACAGTCTTCACAGGGAACCATGCGATAGTCTTTTTTGCCATCACTGTTGGTGAAATATTCCTTCTGTATTCCTTTTATTTCAGACTTTTGGAACCATTTGATAGCACCTTCTATGGATTTTACAACGTCTGCAGATGGATGGGGAAGTGACATCAACAGTAATACAATATTGTCCGACTCTTGTCCGCTTAGTGACGGGAGTTCATAGGCACGTGCCTTGCAGGGTTCCAAAGTGACACGGTCATGTTGGGCGCACCACACTGTTAACTCTCCATTTTGGCGCACCTGCGTTTTGAGTATACACTCTATCCCTTTATTAAATGCATTACGTGCTTGTTCACAGATATTGTCAGGAAGGAAAGTGTACGGAGCTTTCTTTTCGTATATGCTTCGAAGTTGATTCATGACTCTCACCATTGCATTGTCATTGTAGGTGATTTGTACATAATAACCTTTGGGACGCGGATAAAATTGAGGCCATCCACCGTTTTCATACTGCGATTTGAGCAGATATTGAATACCGTTCAGCACTCCTTCTTTATATTTCTCCTTTTGCGTAGCCAGATAAAGCCGTGACAAATATTCTATTTCTGTCGTGGTGGCATTGTTGTCAATGGTGCTTTGGTTGGTATCTTCTTTAGCTTTTAGTGCCGCATTATATTCTTGTTCCGTCAGTTCTGCCGGCATATAGATATTCTTGGGCCAGCCTCCGGTAGTTTGTTGATAGAGTAACACGTTGTCACCGATGCGTTGGGCTTCTTCCGTCTTGAAGAAATCATCGTCAAATTTGGGGGCGATGTGTACCCATTCTTTGTAGTTCTGTTGTTTTCTGTAATCTGTTGCTTTTTGGGCTGAGGCGTTTGTCAGGATAAAAAGTAGCAGTAAGAAAAGACTTAGTTTTCTCATGGCTTTTATTATTTAATGTTTTTATAGTATGCAAATGTAGGAAGAAAGAAAAATATCGATATGTAATAACTGTTTTTTATACAGTAAAAATTGGGTTAACCCTCCCGATAAGAAGATTAACCCAATAAAAAAATAAATGGAAACTACTTCCTTATTCCAGATACTTCGTAATCTTTCCGCTGATTTGCAACAGGGATATTTCGCAAAGTTTCGTATTGTATTCAGCAGAGAGGATGCGTTCCTCGGCATCTAATAAACTTTTTTGTGCTTCGCGCACTTCAAAACCGGAAAGGTCTCCCTGTATATAACGGTCCATGGCAATATCGTGATTGTCTTTGGCGGTTATCAGGTTTTGACGTTCCAGATTCAACAATTGAAGATTGTTGCGATAGGCTTGCCATAAGTTACTGAGATCAGAGCGAAGTGCTAATTCCAAGTCCTGTCGTTCCAGGCGACGATTCTTGAAAGCCAGACTCGCATTTCTCTTTTCGCGGCGGCGATTACCGTCGAATATATTAAAACCGACAGTTATTCCGGCATTGAAGCCCAGTTCACCTCTTCTGCTGTTTGCATTGATGTCATACTTGTTGAACGTATATCCATATCCGGTATTTAATTTGAGATATGGATAGTTGCGTGAGTTTATTTTCTTGTAGTCCAATTGGGCAAGTACCGTGTTTTGATCGGCCTTGAGCAAAGAAGCATTGGTTGCTAACGTAGAATTCCACAGATCATCAAATTGCAAGTCGCTGTGTACGTCGATGGTGGAGTCTTTGATAATAATGTTTTGATTGACATTGTTGTTGGCCATCAGTTCATTCAACTGGATGCGTGAAGAATGTAGCAATTCCTGTTGTTTGATGTATTGGGCACTGTCTGCATTGAAATCCACTTTTGCCTGCTGATAATCCAGCCCTGAAAACTTACCGACCAGGTGACTAGCCTCGGCTATGCGCAAGCGCTCTTTGGAAAGTGACATAGCATAATGAAAGTTTTTCAGACGAATCTTCTGCTGGATAAAATTATAGTATTCGGAAGTCAGGGCAGCAATAAAATCTTCAATAGCAATACGCGTGTTGGTTTCCCCCTGACGTTCCAGCTCTTTCAACTGTTTGTAGGTGGTACTGATATTGAATCCGTCGAAAATAGTCCAGTTGAGGTTAAGACCGACATTAACCGTCTGATCGTAGACTCCGTTGTTCTTTGTTATTTCCCCGGTAGCACGCGCCTTGGTCTCAATATTGTCCAGGTTTCCGGTATATCCGGCAGAGAAGTCCAGTGTAGGCAGGTAACCCGCATTTCCTAATGTTGCGTTGTTTTTGCTGATCTGCTCTTCGTTATGGATGATACGTAAAGAGTAATTGTTTTGCAATCCTTCTTCCAGACACTCCTTGAGAGTGAGAACTTGTGCCTTTGCAAAAGAGACTGATAAGAAGGCACATGCAATGGTGATATAAATGATGCGTTTCATGCAAATTCCTTTCTGTTTCATTCTTGTAGTTTTTTGATTCGGTTAGTCGAAATGTAACTGTAAATAGCCGGTACAATGTACATCGTAAGCAGAGTGGATACGACCATACCACCCACCACTGCCGTACCCATGGCAATACGCTGGTTACAACCTTCTCCGGTGGCAAATGCCAGCGGGATAAGTCCCAAAACCGTAGAGGCACTTGTCATCAGAATCGGACGGAGGCGTTGAAGGGCAGCATCTTTGATGGCGCTCATTTTATCCTCTCCGGCTTCCTGTTTCTGATTGGCAAATTCTACAATAAGAATACCGTTCTTCGCCACCAGACCGATCAGCATGATAATACCGATCTGACTGAAAATATTCATCGTAATATCTCCGAAATACATGAAGACCAAAGCTCCGGCAATAGCCAGCGGCACTGTCAACATGATAATCAACGGATCTTTGAAACTTTCAAACTGGGCTGCCAGAATCAGATAAATCAAAAGGATAGCCAGGATAAAGGCGAACATCAGACTGGAGGAACTTTCACGATATTCCTTCGAGTCTCCCGACAGGGCAGTGCGGAAAGTGTCATCCAATGTTTCTTTGGCAATCTTATCCATTTCATCCAAACCTTGCCCGATTGTTTTGCCGTCTGCCAATCCCGCAGAGATGGTAGCTGACACAAAACGATTATAACGATACAACTTTGGAGGTGCAATACCGCTTTCCAATTCAATCAAGTTGTCCAGCTGAATCATATCCCCGCTACTGCTGCGGACGTAAATCGCTTTCAGGTCGGCCGGTTTATTTCGTTGCTGGCGGTTGATTTCACCAAGAATTTCGTATTGTTTACCGTTCATATAGAAATATCCCATACGTTGGCCGCTTAATCCATATTGCAGCGTTTGAGCAATGTTTTTGGTACTTACTCCCATAATACTGGCCTTGTCGCGGTTGATCTGAATACGAGCTTCCGGTTTACTGAACTTCAAATCAACGTCCGCCATCTGGAAAACAGGATTCTCATATACTTTAGCCATAAACTTGGGCAACACTTCTTCCAGCTTTTCCAAATTGGTAGCCTGAAGTACATATTGTACAGGCATACTCCCGCGACGTCCGCCGAAAGAAGACTGCTGCTGTACGAATGAACGCGCCATTGTTTTCTTCTGTACCGCTTTTGATATTTTCTCTGCCACATCCATCTGGGTATAATTACGTTCATTCATATCCTTCAGTGTGATGCGCACGTTTCCGCTACCGCTGGATACACGGGCAGTTACAGCCTCTGCATCAGGCAGAATGGAGTCTACCAGTTGATTGATGTCTTCTGTGTAATCTCTGATATATTCATAGGTGACGCCTTCCGCTCCTCGTGTATTGATACTGATTTGCGAACGGTCTTCAAGTGGGGCCATTTCCGCAGGAACTGCATTCCACAGAATACCAATCAGGCAAATGGTGATGAAAGTAAATGGAAGAGCGATCCAGCGTTTACTAAGAAAAGCGGCAAGCGAACGGCTGTATAGCCGGTTCATTCCTTCAAAGAACGGTTCTGTTTTTGCATAGAACCAACTTTGTTTTTCCCGTTTAATGAGTAACTTCGTTGCCAACATCGGAGTGAAAGTTAATGCGGCGAATGAAGATATAATCACCGAACCCGAAATAACGATACTGAACTCACGGAATAATCGTCCCGTCATTCCATCCATAAAGACGATAGGGAAGAATACCGCTACCAGCGTAATAGTGGTGGAAATAACGGCAAAGAAAATTTCTTTGGCTCCTTCTATTCCCGCTTCTTTCGGGGCCATTCCTTTCTCTATACGGATGTAGATATTTTCCGTCATAACGATGGCGTCATCTACCACCAGTCCCACCGATAGTACGATGGCGAGCATGGAAAGCACATTGATGGAGAATCCTGCCAGATACATAACGAAGAAAGCACCGATAAGGGAAACAGGGATTACGATACAAGGCACCAACGTGACGCGCCAGTCACGCAGGAAGAGGAAGATAATGATGATTACAAGTACGAAAGCCTCATATACAGTGGACTTAACCTCATTGATAGACGCACGGATAAACTTGGTATTATCAAAACCATAATTATAGTGTACATCTTCCGGCAAGTCTTTTTTCATTTGCTCCATACGTTGGTATACAGCATCCGCAATCTCAATGTGGTTGGCTCCCGGCTGTGGAATGACTACGACACCCACCATAGGAACGCCGTTCATCTTCATATAACTCTTAATATCAGCCGGGCCCAGTTCAGCACGTCCGATATCACTGAATCGTACAATACGGTTATTCTCTTCTTTGACAATCAAGTCATTGAATTCATCTGCGGTATGCATCAATCCTAGCGTACGGATCGTCAACTCGGTGGTATTTCCTTCGATACTACCTGAAGGAAGTTCCACATTTTCGTTATCTACAGCGTTTTTAACATCGACGGGAGTGATACCGTAACCTGCCATCTTTACCGGGTCGAGCCAAAGGCGCATGGAGTAACGCTTTTCTCCCCAGATAGATACACTACTTACATCGGAAATAGTCTGTAATTGTTCTTTCACAGTCAGGTCCGCTATTTCACTTAATTCCAACAGAGAACGTTTGTCACTCTGAAGAGCAACCATCAAGATAGGCATGGCATCGGCATCTGCTTTTGAAACTGTTGGTGGGTCACAGTCGCGAGGCAGATAACGTTGGGCACGTGAAACCTTGTCACGTACGTCGTTGGCTGCTGTTTCCAGATCGACGGACAATTCAAATTCTACTGTAATACGGCTTTGCCCCTGCTGGCTCACACTGGACAAAGAACGGATACCGGGAATACCGTTGATATTCTGTTCCAACGGTTCAGTTATCTGGTTTTCGATAACGTCGGCATTAGCTCCCGGATAAGAGCAGCTGACAGAAATAATCGGATTATCTACTGACGGATATTCGCGGACACCCAAATAGTTGTATCCGATGAATCCGAAAAGGAGGATAATAATCGTTAATACTGTGGCTAATACCGGGCGACGTATACTTAATTCGGAGATGTTCATTGATTTCTGATTTCTGATTTCTGAATTATGATTTCTGAGTTATGGATTGAAGATTTCTGATTTTTGAATTCTGATTTCTGGTTTCTGGTTTCTGAATGTTTGCTGTATTCTGCTGACTTATAAATCATAAATTATTTGGCTTATAAATCATAAATCAGAATTCATAAATCAGACATTCTCATTCTTCAATATTGTCGAGTGTTACGGCGAGTCCGGTACGGAGTTGCAATGTTCCTGAAGTGATGATTGTGTCTCCTACGTGCAATCCTCTAATCACTTGCACTTCAGATGCGGTGCGGATACCGGTAATGATATCCACCGGTTCGGCCTTTCCTGATTTGTACAGATAGACTTTATCTTTACCCATTTCCGGCACAATTGCTTCCGTTGGGATGGCTATTGCATTAGGTATTTCATCCTTTTTCAACAGTACACTGGCATAACGGCCGGGAAGCAGGGTGCGATTGACATTCGGGTATAATGCACGGGCGGTAAATTGATGCAGATTCGGATCGATGGCAGATTCTACAGCGTATACCTGTGCGCCAAAAGCATCCAATGTTCCTTCAACGCTGAAATTGAGATTGGTACCCTTTTTGATTTGCTTGGCATAGCGTTCCGGAACGGAAAATTCAACCTTCAGTGGAGCGATTTTTGTCAGCTTGGCAACGACTGTGGTCGGAGACGCATACGTACCGATACTGACTTGGCGAAGTCCGATCACTCCGTCAAACGGAGCACGTAGCTCTGTCAGTTCAATATTAGCTTTGATAATTTCTATATCGGCATTCAGGGTTGCTAAATCCGTTTTCACCTGTTCGTAGGCTTCTTTACTGACAGCATCCCGTTTCAATAAAGCATCCTGGCGGAATACACGATCTTCTGCCAGTTTCAATTGCGAAATCAACCTTTGCAATTGTGCCTGCAACTGTCTGTCATTCACTTTGGCTAGTAATTGGCCTTTCTTTACGGCTGTTCCTTCTTCAAAGTTGATTTCTACAATCTTTCCCGACGTTTCGAAAGATAAATCCACTTCTTCATCGGGTAGAAGTACACCGGTAGTGGTGAACTCATCTGTCAGAGATTGTGGTTTTATGACCTTGGCATTTACATTTAAAACTTGTTTCCCTCTTTTTTTATTACTGCCCATCACTTTGTCGGCGGCTGCTAGTTCGTCGTTTTTTTTCGGTAATTGTGAGTAGATTCCTCCACCGATAATCCCGGCACCAACAAGAATAATGATGCCCCATTTAGTCTTCTTATTCATGGTTTAGTATTGTATATGGCAATTATATTGTACATCTTCAAAAATTAGACTTCCCCTAATGGGAAAGGTTTAAAGAAAGGAAGAGTAAAAAAGAGTTAATCAGTAAGCAGCCCGATATTTTCCTTCCTCTTTATCTTCCAACATATTCAGATAAGAGGTATAACGGGATTCGCTGATGAGGTGCTCTTCCACTGCTTTGCGTACGGCACATCCCGGTTCATGACGATGTGTACAGTTGCCATATTTGCAGTCGGCGGAGGTTTTGAATATTTCGGGAAAATAATGTCCGATCTCTTCTTCTTCCATATCAAATGTGCCGAAGCCCTTGATACCCGGAGTATCGATGATATAGCCATCTCCTTCCACAGGGAACATTTCGGAGAAAGTAGTAGTATGCATTCCTTTGTTGTGGTAGGAAGAAATTTCGCCGGTCTTGGTTTCTATGCCCGGCAGTATGGAATTGATAAGAGTCGATTTGCCGACTCCCGAATGTCCGGAAAATAAAGTAATCTTGCCTTCCAGTGCTTTTTTGATTTCAGCCACTCCAGTGCCGTTCTTTGCGGAAACTTTGAAGCAAGGGTAGCCGATTTGTGTGTATAAGTTGATAAGTGCGTCCAGATAGCGGAGCTCATCTTCGTCGTAAGCATCTACCTTATTAAATACCAGTTTGACAGGGACGCGATAGGCCTCTGCGGATGCAAGAAAACGATCAATAAAAATAGTGGAAGTTTCCGGATAATTGATGGTTACCACCAGCATACACTGGTCGAGATTGGCAGCAAGGATATGAGATTGTTTGGAAAGATTGGATGAACGGCGGATGATGTAGTTCTTTCTATCTTCTATTTCACTGATAAAAGCAGTGCCTTCCTGATTAAGTATAATCCGGACACGATCACCCACTGCAACAGGATTAGTACTGCGAATCCCCTTCAACCGGAAATTCCCTTTGATTTTACATTCAATAGATTGTCCGTCATCGGTTTTCACCTGATACCAACTACCCGTGTTTTTGATTACTAATCCTTTCATATAAATTATAAATTAAAAATGAAGAATGAAGAATTCAGGCTGTGTTTCAACTGAATAATACAGCATTATAATTCCTCATTCTTCATTCTTAATTCTTCATTATTTTTTAGACGGTCATAATTTCTTTATCCTTTTCAGCCAGCATATCATCGATTTGTTTGATATACTTATCATGGATTTTTTGCAGTTTGGCTTCCGCATTCTTCTGCTCGTCTTCTGCCAATCCGTCTTTTACGGCCTTTTTCAGTGCGTCGATGCCGTCACGACGCGCGTTGCGTACGCTTACTTTAGCCGTTTCGCCTTCTCCTTTACACTGTTTTGCCAGTTGTTTACGGCGTTCTTCCGTCAGGGGAGGGATACCGATACGGATCATTTCTCCATTGTTTTCGGGCATGATACCGAGGTCAGAGTCGATAATTGCTTTTTCGATGACACGGAACATGCTTTTATCCCAAGGCTTGATCACGATACTGCGGGCGTCCGGAGTAGTAATTGCTGCTACATTGCTGATAGGTACCATACTTCCGTAAGAATCTACGCGGATACCATCTAATAAGCGTGCACTCGCTTTTCCGGCGCGGATATGTGCCAGTGCTTCTTCCAGATACATGATGGCCATATCCATCTTTTCTTGTGCATTGTCAAGGCAAGTCTTTACGTCTACCATATTTTTTGAGATTTAAAATTGCATTTTGATTGATTAAGTAGCAAAAGTATATTATTTTTTGTTCATCTGCAACAGCATACCCATCTTTTTTATGAGTGACTTGCCAATGATAATCAGGGTAACGGCGGTGATAATCATTAAAATACCCATCATTAAGCGGGGAGTCAGTTTTTCGTGAAACAGGAGAACACCGAAGAATAAAGCTGTCACCGGTTCCAGAGCACCCAATATTGCCGTTGGTGTAGAGCCTATATAATGGATGGCCAGTGCGGTACAGACCAGTGATACGGCAGTTGGCAGGATGGCGAGTGATAATACATCGGCCCAGAGCCAGGCAGACGGTATTACTTGCAGTTCCGTACAAAAATTTAAACGGACGATATAAACCGATAGTCCGAACAAAATGGCATAGAAGGTAAGTTTCGTGGTCGGCAGGTTTTTCAATGTCGAACGGTTTACACCTACTATATATATAGCATAAGAGAGAGAAGACAACAGAACAAAGATAATTCCTAAAGTCGATAGCGGTTTGTTGCCGTCTCCCTGATAAAGCAAGGCAATGCCTGAAAGTGCCAGCAGGATGGAGAAAACGGTAATGGCGGAAATCTTTTCCTTGAAGAATATTCCCATGATGACAGCTACCATCACCGGATAAACAAACAGAATCGTAGAAGCAATTCCGGCATCCATATAATTATAACTCATAAACAAAAGCAGTGATGAAAAAGAGAATAACAATCCCATAATGACTAAGGGCAAAACGTCTGCCTTATGAAGTGCAAAAGACTGATGCTGCATTTTCATCAGAATACCCAATACGATTGTCGCAAAGAAGTACCGGTAGAATAAAACGGTATCGACACTCATTCCGGCTGCATAGAGCGGAAGTGCAAAAAGAGGATTCATACCGTAGCTCGCAGCGGCAATCGCTCCATAGATAAAACCTTTGGTTTTGTTAGTCATTGTTTTGCTTTTTTTAATGGCGTGCAAAAGTACGCAGTTCACCAATGATAAACAAGTGTTTAGGCGGTTGATAGTATAATTTAATCTTTCGTATGCTAAAAACTATTTCTTGGTAAAGAGATAACTAATCTTGTTTATGCATAAAATTAATCGTCTGACTATAGTCGAACTTGCGTCTGACTACTGTTAAACTTACGTCTGACTATAGTTGAACTTTCGTCTGACTATAGTCAGACGAAAAAGAATTAACCGTCAGATGATTAATTTTATTCGGTAGGGAGATTAGTTATACGCCTCCCGAGTAATAGTCTGCAGGCAATAGGCAATCAGGTTTTTGAATAAACACTTGCATATATCTTGGATTTTCCCGAATATTGCATCTGAATTATCGAAAAACACAGATGGCCAAAGCTAAATTTCTTGTTGTTTATTGCCTGTTCATATCGGGACTTTGTTGCATGGCAAATGTGACGAAGGATATCAATATGCGCTTTAAGGACGTAAGGCAGGGACTTTCTCATCAAACGGTCAATTGTTTTTATCAGGATGAATTCGGATTTTTGTGGATTGGCACTCAAGACGGGCTGAATCGATTTGACGGACGTAAGTTTGAAGTATTCA
Organism: Bacteroides sp. AM37-9; assembly: GCF_003603455.1. Taxonomy (NCBI): domain Bacteria; kingdom Pseudomonadati; phylum Bacteroidota; class Bacteroidia; order Bacteroidales; family Bacteroidaceae; genus Bacteroides; species Bacteroides sp. AM37-9. Next base: position 37,288 of record NZ_QTNF01000010.1, read on the forward strand.
AACCGGATAACGCTAATCCTTATTCCATCAATATCAATAATATCAGGCAGGTTTGCGGAAATAAAGCCGGATTGCTCTTTATCCGCAGTTTGCAGAGCGTGACTCTTTATGATATGCGTTTGAATCGTTTTAGGGTGTTGCGTGAAGGAGAAGTTGCGGGAATCTGTTATGCGCACGATGCATTATGGATAGCTACCGGAAAGGAAATCTACCGTTATCGCAACCTCGACCAGGCGCCCGAGTTATTCTTTTCATTTCCTTCGGATGAGGAGGATGTATTGATGAACAGTCTCATGGTTCGTCAGAATCAGACAGTGGTGGTGGGGACTTCTTCGAAAGGTGTATACTGTATCGACCAGTCTGCACATATCACCCGGCGTATGGATGTGGGAGCTGTCAATTCAATAACAGAAGATAGAAACGGGAGTATCTGGATAGCTACCAGAAACAGAGGGCTCATACGGTTGGATGAAGATGGAACACTTACTCATTTCAAACATAATAAGGTAGCTGAAAATACGATTAACCATAATAATGTGCGTCATGTGACGCAAGCTAATGATAGTCTCCTGTATATCGGAACCTATGCCGGTTTGCAGACTTTAAACCTGTTTACCGGAGAGTTTACAGATTATGAATATGACTTGAATGTGGAGGCGGCCGATATACGTTCTATTATTTCGATGCATTACGACACTTCGGGGACTTTATGGTTGGGGACTTTCTATCAGGGAATCCAATATTATAATGTAGCGAATGATGCTTTCCATTTTTACCGCTCGTCTACGGCTGTTGGCGGTCATTTGAATTCTTATATTATCAGTTCCATTGCCGAAGACCGTTCCGGCCGGATCTGGTTTGCAAGTGAAGGAAGCGGGTTGAACTATTATGATAAACATACCAAACGCTTTTTCCCTTTAAAAAAGGTCTATTCTCAAGAGCTTTCTTTTAAGATAGTGAAGTCTCTTTATTATGAGAGAGAGCCGGATTATCTTTGGGTAGCTTCTCTTTATCAGGGAATCAACCGGATTAATCTGTCGACCGGACATATAGAATCTATCCCGGAAAACATCTATACTCCGGAAGGAAAAACAGTTGTTGACAGAGCCTATAATCTGGTGAAAATGATAGAGTTTGCCGGCCACGATTCTTTATTGATAGCTGCCAAGGGAGGATTGCTTGTATTGGATAAAAAACACCTTCGACTTCATCATTTCGAACACCCTTCGCTGGCTGCCAAACATCTGTCGCAGGTTTGGGATATGACGTTTGACAAAGACGGGGATTTATGGCTGACTACCTCTTTTGATCTGATACGAGTCAACCTCAAAGCGGGCACTGCCCATAGTTATCCTTTCTCCCAAATAGCGCAGAGCACAGCGCAGCATCACATCAACCACATTTTATGTGATAAGAAAGGACGTATATGGCTGGGATCGACAGGCTCGGGAATTTATCTATTTGATAAGAAGACAGATTCTTTTGTGGGATACGGAGCGAAACAGGGATTGGAAAATGGATTTATAACCGGATTGGTGGAGAGTCCTTTGGATGGTTCTATCTATGTGGCAACCAATGGTGGTTTCTCTAAATTCAACCTGGCAACGACTACATTCGAGAACTATAACAGACAGAGTGATTTTCCCTTGAATAATGTAAATGACGGAGGGCTGTATATTGCGTCCGACCACGATATTTACGTGTGTGGTCTGGCGGGTATTGTCTCTATCGCCCAGGAAAAGCTGAACAAGCAGTCTGTTGACTATGATGTGTTTGTAAAACGGGTGCTTGTGGATAATACGGAAATACAACCGCTTGATTCGTTGGGGCTTATCAAAGAAACCGTATTGTATGAACATCGGTTAGTATTGCCGCCCAGATATTCTTCCGTCACTTTTGAGATAGCAAGTAACACCCTGAATAATATTTCTAATATCGGTCTGGAATATAAACTTGAAGGCTTTGACAACGAATATATGAAGGCGGGCGATAATACAATGATTACCTATACCAATCTTCATCCGGGGCATTATACTTTCCATGTCCGTGGCGACCAGGTGGGCGTTCACGGTCGGGAAGCACCTTCCGTTAGTTTTGAGCTGATAGTGGAGGCTCCGGTTTATCAGCGGGCATGGTTTATTTTGCTGATGGTGCTGACAGCTATCCTTATTGCCGGCTATATTATCCGTATGTTCTGGATACGAAAAACCTTGCGGCACTCTTTATTGGCCGAGAAACGGGAAAAAGAGTATATCGAAAGTGTGAACCAGTCCAAACTGCGTTTCTTTACCAATGTATCGCATGAATTCCGTACTCCGTTAACACTTATATCCAGCCAGCTCGAAATGCTCCTGATGCATAAGGACATTATTCCTGAAGTATATAATAAGATTCTGGATATTTATAAAAATTCCCGCCGGATGAATAACCTCGTGGATGAAGTCATTGATATCCGTAAGCAGGATCAGGGATACTTGAAACTAAAGATTTCTAAAGAGAATATTGTGGCGGTGATAGAGGAAATTTGTGGCTCTTTCTATAGTTATGCCCAACTGAATAAGATAGATCTCCGCTTTTCTTCCACTCTGAAAGAAGCTGATTTGTATATTGACAAAACACAGATAGAGAAAGTATTCTATAATTTATTGTCCAACGCTTTTAAGTATACGAAGCCTGGTGACTGGATTTCTGTTGAGCTGTCAGCGGAAGGAGATAATGACATTGTGATTTCAGTCAACAACCTGGGGGTAGGCATTGATAAATCCAAGATCAAACATGTATTTGAACGGTTTTGGCAGGATGATTCGGCAACAACCACACGAACTGTCAAAGGATCGGGCATTGGATTGGCGATGGCGAAAGGAATTGTAGAGTTGCATCAGGGAACCATCGGAGTGGAAAGCGAACTGAATGGAGTTACCTCTTTTACCGTTACTCTCCACCGGGATGCGAATATGAATATGGAAGCCTCTTCCTCCGCAGACGAGCACGTTGCCGAACATTATATAATAGAGCCTCAAGAAATCTCGGAAATGGTGAAGCCGGATAAAACGGTGAAAATACTGATTGTAGAAGATAACCCGGAAATGCGTAAGGTATTGACGCAGATTTTTGAACAGATATATGAGGTATATACGGCTGCCGACGGGCAGGAAGGATTGGAACGGGCTTCTTCGCTCCAACCGCAGATGATTGTAAGTGACATCATGATGCCTGTCATGTCCGGACTGGAAATGTGCGAGAAGTTGAAAAGTAATTTGCAGACCAGCCATATACCTGTTGTCTTGCTGACAGCCCGCAACCGGGAAGAACATACCTTGGAAGGCTTGCAGACAGGTGCGGATGATTATATCTCCAAACCTTTTAATATCAAGATATTGGTAGCCCGGTGCAACAATATCATCCAGACTCGTAAACTACTTCAACAACGGTTTGTTCGAAACGACGAACCTAAAGTGGAAGACCTTCCGTTTAATCCGATCGATAAAAAGATGTTGATGGATGCTACGGCGATTGTGGAATCTTATATTGATAACCCAGACTTTGACGTAGCTACTTTTGCACGAGAAATGTGTATGAGCAGAACGTTGCTTTTCACTAAATTGAAAGCATTGACCGGACAGACCCCGAATGACTTTATTTTATCTTTGAGACTGAAAAAAGCAACAGAAAAATTGCGGAATGACCCCAATGCCCTGATTGCTGATATAGCATTTGATTACGGTTTTTCTAATCCAAGTTATTTTATCCGGTGTTTTAAAAATGCTTATGATATTACTCCGGCTGCTTATAGACGGAAATATGCAAACTCTTAATTTATAGTGTTTTATATACTTTCTGCCTGACGAGATTTGTACTATTTGAACTTTTATACGGACGATTCTATTATTCGAAATCATTAATAATTGGGATTTTTGCGCTGTAATCATTCAAATTATTACATAGTATGAAAAACATCGTAATTAAATGGGCTGTGTTCCTGACAGCCTTTCTTATCTCTTTAGAGGTTAGTGCTCAAAACGTCAGAGTTTCTGGAGTGGTGACAGACGCACTTGGACCGATCCCCGGAGTTAATATCATGGAGGAGGGGACTACTAACGGTACAGTGACGGATGTAAATGGAAAATATTCAATCAGTGTCTCGGCTAAATCTACCCTTGTTTTTTCTTGTATAGGATATAAGGAACAAAAAATACGTGTCGGTACGAAAACGGTACTGAATGTGAATATGGTGGAAGAGTCGAAAATGCTCGATGAATTGGTGGTTGTCGGTTATGGAGTTCAGCGTAAGAGTGATGTAGCCACTTCGGTAGCTTCGGTCAAAGCGGATGAAATGAAAACATTTCCCGCCGGCAATGTGGCTGATATGTTACGTGGACGTGCCGCAGGTGTGAATGTAACGAGTAGTTCCGGACGACCGGGATCGACTCCTTCGATTACCATTCGTGGTTCCCGTTCTATCAGTGCGGACAATGCACCTTTATATATTATAGATGGTTCTCCTTCCAGTGCAACAGAGTTCAGTACGTTGAGTGCGGATGATATTGAATCGGTTGAAATCTTGAAAGATGCTGCGTCACAGGCTATTTATGGTGCACGCGCCAGTGACGGTGTGGTACTGGTGACTACCAAACGTGGTAAAGCCGGAAAAGTGGAAGTCAACTATAATGGTTATCTGGGTATTCAATCTCTCTGGAGAAATTTCGATTTCTACTCTCCCGAAGAATATATGCAGCTTCGTCGTGAAGCAAAGGCGCATGATAAAGGAATAATTGATGCGCGTGAGATTTCTATAGCCGAAGCGTTGGAAGACGAGGTGATGCAACGGGTATGGGCCAGCGGAAAGTTTATCGACTGGGAAAAAGAAATGTTCAGAAATGCAATCTATCATAATCACGACGTCAGTGTACGTGGAGGAACAGAAAAAATCAAAGTATCGGCAGGTGCCAACTACTTTGACCAACAAGGAATGGTGGTTACCGGATCGGGGTATCAGAAGTTTTCTTTAAGACTGAATCTGGACTTTGAAATAGCCAAATGGATTAGTTTCGGTATCAATTCTTCTTATGCGATGACAAAACAAGATCGTGAGGATGGTAACTTTAATGATTTTATTACCAGTTCTCCATTGGCGGAGATATATGATGCGGATGGCAAGTATACAAAATATATCAACTCGGAAGGAAATTATAATCCTTTGTACCGTGCCGAACATTATGGACGTGAAGTAACTCGTGATAATTACCGCCTGAACTTTTTTATGGATGTGAAACCTTTCAAGGGATTCAATTATCGTCTGAATACTTCTGTTTATAATCAGACGTCTGAAGACGGTTCTTATAAAGATTCCCAATATCCGGGAGGCGGAGGAACGGCGGTTCTTGACGAATCGCGTACACAGAACTGGCTAGTTGAGAATATTGTGACCTATAAAGTGCCTATCCGGAACAAGAAACACCAGTTGACATTGACCGGCGTTCAGTCTGTCGACCATAATGGTTCGAAGTCTGTCGGGTACTCGGTTGAGAATCTTCCGGTAGATAAAGACTGGAACTTCATTTCTCAAGGTGAGTTTACAGGCAAGCCTCGTCGTCAGTTTAATGAAAATAACTTGGTGTCTTTCATGGCTCGGGCGCAATATTCGCTTTTAGATCGTTATTTGTTGAACGTGGCTATCCGCCGTGACGGTTCCAGCCGTTTCGGAAAAGAAAATAAATGGGGAACTTTCCCGTCGGCAGCTTTTGCCTGGCGTGTCAATCAGGAGAGTTTCCTAAGAGATGTGTCGTGGATTGATAACCTGAAACTGCGTGTGAGTTATGGTATTGTAGGTAATCAGAACGGTATCGGCAATTATACTACTTTGGGACTGGCTGATAATAAAGGATATGAGTTTGGAAATGTTTTTCAAATGGGATATTTACCGGGCAAGGAACTGTCTAATCCAAACCTGAAATGGGAACAGTCTGCAACAGCTAACTTTGGTGTTGACTTTAGTTTCTTCAATGGGCGTCTGAATGGTACGGTTGAGTATTATAATACTCATACGAAGGATTTGTTGGTGAAACGTTCCCTGAATGCGTCACTCGGATATACTACCATGCTAGATAATCTGGGAAAGACGAAATCCAGTGGTATCGATCTTTCTTTAAATGGTGACGTGGTACGTACAAAGGAGTTTACCTGGACACTCGGAACTAATTTCAGCATGTATAAGAATGAAATTGTCCGTATTGACGATACTCTCGATGAGAACGGGAAACCGGCAAGTCAGGTAGCCCAGGGGTGGATTATCGGAGAACCGATCAATGTATACTATGATTATCTGATAGATGGAATTTTTCAGTATGATGATTTTGATATCACTCGTGATGGTACGGGAAATCTGGTCTATACACTGAAAAACACCTATGATAGTGATAATGACGGTGTGGCCGACAGTCCGATTAATTACGGTGGCGCTATTGAACCGGGAATGGTCAAGGTGCGTGATAACAACGGGGATGGAAAGATTACAGCTGATGACAGGGTACCTATCCGTAAAGATCCGAAGTTTACACTCTCCCTTTCTTCTACATGGAACTGGAAAGGATTTGATCTGTTCATGGACTGGTATGGAGTTTCCGGCAGAAAGATTAAGAACGGTTATTTGTACGAGTATAATTCCGGTGGTTCTTTACGTGGAAAATTGAATGGGGTGAAGGTGGATTATTGGACTCCGTTCAATCCTTCGAACAAATTCCCACGTCCTTCTTATAGTGCGGACCCTGCATATTTGAGTGCCATTGCCATTCAGGATGCTTCTTATATCCGTTTACGCACCTTACAACTTGGATATACTTTCCCCACCCGACTATTGAAGAATACTCCGATTCATAAATTACGATTGTATGCAACTGCTACTAACTTGCTGACATTTACGGAGTTTAAATCTTATAGTCCCGAACTGACTCCAGGGTCTTATCCGGAGTCCAGACAATATGTGTTTGGTGTCAATGTTTCATTCTAAAATAAAGAATCCTTATGAAAAAGTTAATATATACAGCCTTTGTCATTTGCGGAATGTTGACCGCTTCCTGCTCGGATTTATTAAATCTGGAATCAAAAACAGACGTGACGAATAATTATCTGTTCACTACTCCCGAAGGGTTGAATACTGCCGTTACAGGATTGTATTCCCTGGCACGTGAATTGCCGGGTGGAGCGGATAATAACGAATCTAATCTGTACATCGTTACCATGTGTGACTTTAATACGGATATTGCCATACTTAGAGCAGGTGTTTCTACCTCAATCGGACGTTTGAATACAAGTTTTACTCCAAGTACTGGAGATGTCAATAAGTTCTGGAAACATCACTATGGGATTATCGGAAAAGCAAATGAAATTATTGTAGCGGCAGAAGCCTTGGGACTGGATGACAGCGATGTATTGCACGCATGGAGTGAAGCGAAATTCTTCAGAGGACGGAGCTATTTTGAACTTTGGAAACGCTTTGACCGCCTTTATCTGAACGTCACTCCAACCACTGTCGATAATCTGAAACGGGAGTATAAACCGGCTTCTCATGAAGAACTGATGACACTGATGACAACTGACTTGGATGATGCGATGAAAGGTCTGGACTGGTCACTTCCTCAAAATAACGGAAATGTATTGTATGGACGGGTAACGAAAGCGACTGCCAAACATGTCCGTGCACAGGTTGCCATGTGGGAATCGGATTGGGATACAGCCATTGAGGAATGTGAAGACATCTTTAAACAGGAGGGCATTTACTCAATGGAAAAGAAGGCCGAGAATGTATTTAATAGCGCAGATTTGAAATCCCCGGAAGTGTTGTGGAGTTTCCAATATTCACAAAACTTGGGTGGAGGAGGTTCCGGAACTCCGGTTGCCGGACATCGTATCTCTATTCAGACCACTACCCGAATCAATAAAATTGCAGGTTGTATCAATACGGCCGATCAGGGTGGATATGGTTGGGGACGTATTTATCCGAATACCTATTTATTGAGTTTGTATGATCAGGCTAAAGATACACGATACAATGAATTGTTTGTACACCGTTTCAAATACAATGATCCTACTTCTCCTAAATATGGCGAATTGATTCCCCTTGCGAAAAGTTCCAGTTATTGTGAGACGTTGCATTTCATGTCGAAAAAATACTTTGATCAGTGGACTATGGCCGATAATCCGGACCGGACAACGGGATTCAAGGATTTGATTGTCTATCGACTGGCTGAAACTTACTTAATGGCGGCAGAAGCGTATATGCGCCGTGACGGAGGAATGAGCACGGATGCTCTGCGCTGTTACAATAAAACATGGGAACGTGCCGGGAATGACAAATTTGCGGGACCTCTGACGCAAGATATTCTTTTGGATGAATATGCCCGTGAACTGAACTTCGAGGGAGTCCGTTGGCCTTTATTGAAACGTTTGGGGCTTTTGGGTGAAAGGGTGAAAGCGCATTATGGCGAGACGAAAGCTGAAAATCCTTATTTAGATAAAGATTATGCGGAATGTCGTACCAGTTTTGTAGTTGGAAAGCACGAATGTTGGCCTATCCCACAGGAGCAGATTGACTTGATGGGGAAAGAGAATTTTCCGCAGAATGAGAATTGGTATTAAGCGATTGATTATCTGTAAAACATGAATGAGTATGAAAAAAATAATATACCTGTTATTGATTTTAAATCTGGGGCTGCTTTCCTGTGTCGATGATGCGTCGGTACGTGTGATGCCTGAATTTAATTGTAAAGATACAAAAGTAAACTTGGCAAAAGCGGCGGGTTCTTTCGTTACATCGCTATTATATACTAATGTCGGTCAGGTTGTTGCTCAATATCAAGCGGAGTGGCTTTCTGTAGATGTAAACGCTAAAAGTGTAATATACACTGCCTTGACGCAGAATGACGGTGAGGATGCAAGGAGTACTGTCGTGAAACTGACTTGCGGTTCATATACAGTGGAAGTGACGGTTACACAGGATTCCAAAGAACCGGATCTTTCTTTGAAGGTAGGACAAAGTGTAGATGATGGTATCGGTATGATTTTCTGGGTGGATCCTTCGGACAAGATGGTAGGAAAAGCTGTATCTGTAAAACGTCAGGGAGGAAATCCTTTTGAGGCTTCTGTGATGTCTCATAATGCGCTTTCTACAGTGAATGGATATGCCAATACGGCTTTGTTTACTGCTCCTGCTGCAAATGATGCAGTGGCATACTGTCAGTCGTTGGGTGAGGGATGGTATCTGCCTGCACGTGATGAGTTATGGGAGTTGTTTGATGTTTACAACGGTATTGGACATGCTGACCCGGATTTTGCTTCGGTTGTACCTGATAAGTTGACGGAAGTTGAAAAAGCGGCACGTGCGGCATTTGATAAGATGTTGACCGATTTGCAGGGTGATGTGATAAACGAGGCTGCCGGTTCGGGCAATGGGGAAAGCTATTGGTCGAGTACGGAAAATGCAGCAGGGGATAAGGCTTATTGGGTACGTTTCGGAAAGTCTGGTGCTGATGCAGGAAATAAAACAGCTACCAACCGTTTTGTGAGATGTATGCGCACAATTGGTGATTATACTTATCCTGAAGAGCCGGCAACTCTGACGGTGGCTCCCAATCCTGTGACATTGGAAGGTGCTAACGAAGCGGAAGCAAATGTTACGTTGACATCCAATAAGAGTGTATTCAGTGTAGTGTTGGCAGATGATTCCTGGCTTTCATATACTATTTCAGGCACAACAGTTACGTTCAAGGCAAAATCAAAAAATACCACTGGTAATATTCGTACGACAATTGCTACAATAACAGCCGGTACTGGCGCAGCCGCAAAAGCAGTGGAGGTAACGGTGAATCAAAATGTAGCTGCCGAGGGAGACGCTTCCCTCGAATTGAGTACCAATACGGTGACTATTACGCCTGATGCGGTAGCAAAATCAGAGGTAATCACAATGATTTCTGATGAGACGGAATTTGCAATAAATATCACTGATGAATCTTGGGTGAAAGCGTATGTTGATGTAACAAGTAAAACTCTTTATTTTTGGACTTTATCTCCCAATCTGAATAGTTCTAGCCGGGTAACGACTGCTACGGTAATAGCCGGAAATGGAGCGAATGCACCTAAACAAGAGGTCACGATTACACAGAGAGGACTTTTAAGTTCCGAGTTTGCGGTGGGACAGGTAATTGCGGATAATGGATCGTTAAAAGGAGGCATTGTATTCTGGGTAGATGGAACTAATCGTGGTAAGGCTAAGATTATGTCGTTGGACAGAGAGAATTTGGCATGGTCTACAGCAGGCTCTCCGGCTTCTACCGGAGTGGATTTATCTAATGATGACGGTTTGGCAAATACTACTGCCTTGGCAGCATTGCCGAATGCAGCGGAAATGCCTGCTCTTAAATATTGCATGGATAAAGGTGCTGGATGGTATTGGCCTACAAGATCGGATCTGGAACAGATGTTTGAAACCTATAATGGGACTAAAGTAGCAGATGCGACGGAGGATAATCCGAATGCGATTACTGATTTTGAGAAAGCAAATCGTGCGGCATGGGATCTGATAGTTACTAATGTAGGAGGAACTGCTATGAATACGGCAGCGGCATCTTCTACCGGAGATTCTTATTGGGCTAGTCGTGAAACGTCAAGTGGTACAAATGCATTTTATGTACGTTTTGGAAAACCGCTTGCTTGGGATAAAGCAAATGGGAAAAAGACTGGGGCAAGATATATTCGCGCAGTCCGTTCAATCTCGAAATAATGGTATTAGGTATGTATAAGGTATATAGAAAAATAATCTTAGCCTGCTTGTTATTGATTGTTGCCGGCACGGTCTGCGGTCAGCGTGTGACGCAAACGATCAACGATGGTTGGAAGTTCTCCCTCTTTGAGGGAGACGCGTCCACTGCTGACTTTGATGTGTCCGGTTGGACTGACGTTTCCATTCCTCATACTTGGAATGCAAAAGATGCAGAAGATGAAATCCCCGGTTATTTCCGGGGAAAAGGCTGGTACAGGAAAGCCGTGACAGTGGAGGAACTGATTGCAGGTCAAAGAGTTTATCTTTGTTTTGAAGGAGCCAATCAGGAGACAAATGTATTTGTGAATGGAAAGTTGGTAGGGAATCATAAAGGTGGTTATTCTGCTTTTACGTTTGATGTGACTGACTATGTTCATACCGGACGCAATCTGGTGGCAGTGAGTGTTGACAACTCTTATAATCCGGATATTGCTCCTCTTTCGGCGGATTTCACTTTCTTCGGCGGACTTTATCGGGATGTTTATCTGGTGTATACTTCGCCCGTGCAACTGTCTACCACTCATTATGCTTCCAGTGGAGTATATCTCAAAACTGTTGGGATAACAGATGCTCAAGCAGAAGTGTGTGCAAAAACATTCTTGTCCAATGCTTTGAAAAGTAATCAGGCATTGATTCTTGAAACGGAGATTTTGGATACAGACGGCAATAGAGTGGCATTTTCCGCAAAGAAAGTGAATGTGAAGGCAGGAGAGAAGAATGTAGCCTTTGAAGCGTTGATGACTATTGCGCAACCCAAACGGTGGGATGTTGATTCTCCTTATTTATATAAGGTGTATAGCCGTTTGAAGAATAAAAAGGGAGAAGTTCTCGATTGCGTTGTTAATCCGCTGGGAATTCGTGAATATCATTTTGATGCGGAGAAAGGTTTTTTCCTGAACGGGAAATATCGGAAATTGATTGGTACCAGCCGGCATCAGGATTACAAAGGAATGGGGAATGCCTTGCGGGATGAAATGCATATCCGGGATATACAGTTGAGTAAGGATATGGGAAGTAATTTCCTGCGAGTGGCTCATTATCCGCAAGATCCGGTTGTGATGCAGATGTGTGATAAGTTGGGGCTGTTGACTTCGGTTGAAATTCCGATTGTAAATGCCATTACTCAAAGTAGGGCGTTTATGGACAACTGTGTGGAACAGGCTACGGAAATGGTTTGTCAGAACTATAATTATCCGTCTGTCATCATTTGGGCTTACATGAATGAAGTGCTTTTGCGTCCTCCCTTTAATCCTGACAACAAGAAAGAACGGGCGGAATATATGAAGTTTCTTCATCAAATAGCTTCGGCTGTTGAGGCGCAGATCAGAAGTCTGGACTCGGAACGCTATACCATGTTGCCTTGTCATTCTGCTTCCCAAATCTATCAGGAAGCAGGGATTACTGAATTGCCGATGTTATTGGGATTTAATCTTTATAATGGATGGTATGGTGGTAATTTGGGCGGATTTGAAGAGAAACTGGAAGAACTTCACAAGGAGTTTCCTCATAAACCGTTGCTTATTACCGAATATGGGGCGGATGTAGATACTCGTATTCATTCTTTTTCGCCGGTGCGGTTTGATTTTAGTTGTGAGTTTGGTTCTGTCTATCATGAACATTATTTGCCTGAAATTCTAAAGAGGGATTATATCGTGGGGGCTATGGTCTGGAATTTGAATGATTTTTATTCCGAAGCCAGAAGAAATGCTATGCCTCATGTGAACAATAAAGGGTTGGTAAGTACGGATAGAGAACGTAAGGACGGATATTATCTTTATCAGGCTTATCTGAAAGAGTCACCTGTTCTGCATATTGCTTCTAAATCTTGGAAGAATAGGGCAGGAGCCAGTCGGGATGGAAAGAGTTGTACGCAACCGCTGAAAGTTTATACTAACGCGGATAAGGTGGAGGTCTTTTTGAATGGAAAAAGTTTGGGAGTATATCCGGTAGCAGATAAGGTGGTTTCCGTGGACATTCCTTTTGTAAACGGAAAGAATGTGGTGGATGCTGTGATTGAAAAGGAGGGACGTGAATATCGTGACCAGTATGTTTGTGATTTTAAATGTGTCAATGTGAAGAATGGCTTTACGGAAATCAATGTACTACTGGGTGCTCGACGCTATTTTGAGGACCGGATAGCAGAGATGTGCTGGATACCCGAACAGGCTTATGCAGAAGGTTCATGGGGATATATTGGTGGGGAAGTGGCTCCGAACAAAACTCGTTACGGTTCTTTGCCGGCCAGCGATACAGATATACTGGGGACGGATCAGGATCCTGTCTTCCAGACACAGCGAGTAGGCATTGAAGCTTTTAAGGCAGATGTACCGGATGGTGTTTATGCTGTATATTTGTATTGGACAGAACTTACTTCTGAAAATAAAAGAGAGGCTTTGGTGTATAATTTAGGAAATGATGTAGTGAGGGAGGACTATATTAACCGGGTATTTTCTGTGGATATAAATGGAGTATCTGTTGCCAAACAACTGAATATTGCAGAAGAATACGGTTCCGAACGTGCGGTTATTAAGAAATATATTGTTCCGGTTTCACAAGGAAAGGGGCTTGTCGTTCGTTTTGGAGCGGTGGAGTCTGTGCCTATTTTAAATGCAATACGAATCGTAAAAGAATATTAGATGATGAAAAATAGTATAGTTATATTGTTTTTACTGCTGTTATCCCAGTTTGGTTATGCGCAGGGAAGCACATTTAAGGTCACTGCCCGTCCGTGGGTGAAAGGACAGAAAAATCTGCCTTGGAAAGAGTATGATACCCGTATTATTGCTCAATTGGATGGGTTCAAACCTACTGGTAAAGTACGTGTGAATAAGTATGGAAGTGATTTGGATGCTCCCAGGCATCGGGCTACAGGATTTTTCAGGGTAGAACGTACCGGAGATCGATGGTGGATGATTGATCCCGATGGGTATCGGCATTTGCAGAAAGTGGTGGTAGGAGTACGTTTAGGTACTTCCGAACGCAATAAACAAGCAATGCTGGACAAATTCGGTACGGAGGAAAAATGGATCGAAGGAACGGCACGGATGATTCATTCGCTGGGCTTTTCCGGGGCCGGCTCCTGGAGTAATGAAGAAGCTATTGCCTCTTACAATGCCTCTCACAAGGAGGTACTGACTCGCTCAATCATTCTGAACCTGATGAGTGGATATGGGAAGAAACGAGGAGGAACTTATCAGTTACCTGGTAATACGGGATATCCTAATCAGTGTATTTTCGTTTTTGACCCGGAGTTCGAAACCTATTGCGATGAGATGGCACAAAAACTGGTCGCAAATAAAACGGATAAAAATATCATCGGCTATTTTTCGGATAATGAACTGCCGTTCGGGCCGAAGAATCTGGAGGGGTATCTGACTTTGAAGAATCCCAATGATCCGGGAAGATTGTATGCAGAATCCTGGTTGAAACAGCAGGGTATTACCTTGCAGCAAATTACGGACGAACATCGGGAAGAGTTTGCGGGGGTAGTAGCGGAACGATACTATAAAGTGGTGTCGGAAGCGATTCGGAAGTATGATCCCAATCACCTTTATTTAGGTAGTCGTCTACATGGAAAACCTAAGTTTATCCGCCAGATTGTGGAAGCGGCAGGCAGGTATTGTGATGTCGTTGCTATTAACTACTATGGTGCATGGACACCGAGTGAGAAGACCATGAAGCATTGGGGCGAATGGGCTCAAAAACCTTTCATCATCACGGAATTTTATACGAAAGGAATGGATTCCGGGCTGGCAAACACAACAGGGGCAGGTTTCACCGTTCAAACCCAGCAGGAACGTGGATATGCCTACCAGCATTTTGTTTTGGGATTATTGGAAAGTGGGAATTGTGTCGGATGGCATTGGTTCCGTTATCAGGATAATGATCCGACAGCAAAAGGGGTAGATCCTTCGAATCTGGACTCTAACAAAGGGCTGGTAGATAATGAATACAATCTTTATAAACCGTTGGCTGATGCTATGAAAGAATTGAATATCAACGCTTATCGTTTGGCTGACTGGTTCGATCAACAATCAACTAATAATAAATAAAATACATACCATGAAAAAACTATTTATATTGGGAACTTTTCTGTTTATAAGTTCTATTCCTATGGTGTCTTGTACGGATGATGATGATAAAGATCCTAATTTTATGCCTCCTGACATAGTGATGGGAGGGGGAGATGTAGAATCGGAATATCCGGAAGATTTGCCTGCTCCCGGAGCTTCTGTGATGTATACTCCGTCATTAAATGCCAATATGTATCGCCCTATCAATGTTAAGTATTCCAGTGCTTATCCGCCTATATCTAGTTGGAAAACAGAGAATACACGTATTATTGCGTATATGGACGGGTATAAGCCGGCTATTAAAACGTTGAAAGCGTATCAGGAGTCGGTTAATAAATACGGAAGTTCGACTACGCTTCCGAAACAGGCGGCTACGGGAAGATTTTATACGAAGAAAATAGACGGACGTTGGTGGTTGGTTGATCCGGAAGGTTGTCTGCATCTGGAACGTAGTGCGACTTCTTTGCGTAAGGGAACTTCCAGTCGTAATAAAACGGCCTGGAATAGCAGGTTTGGAACTGATGAGAAATGGTTATCTACTACTCAACGTGAATTGAGTGAGATCGGCTTTCACGGTACAGGTGCCTTCTGTACAGGAACTTATTCACTGATTCAGACTCATAATGCTTCCAATCCGAGCAGTCCGTTAACTTTGGCGCCTTCATTTGCTTTTTTAAGTCAGTTCAAGAGTGCGAAGTCTTATAATTACCCTGGAGGAAGCGATGATAACGCAGCAGGTCTTGTGTTTTATAATGGATGGAGTGAATGGTGTGAATCATATTTGGCAGGTAGTGCTTTCGCAGATTATTTGCGTGATCCTAATGTGTTAGGTTTCTTTTCGGATAATGAGATAAACTTCTCTTCAAACAGTTCCCGGATTTTAGATCGTTTTCTGGCTATCAGTAACTCAAGTGATCCGGCTTATGTTGCGGCGAAAGCTTTTATGGATTCTAAAGGTATGCAAAGTGTGACGGATGACTTGAATAATGAGTTTGCCGGGATTGTAGCAGAGAAATATTATAAAGCAGTGAAAGAGGCAGTGAAGAAAGTAGATGATAAGTTGCTTTATCTGGGAACAAGATTACATGGAACTCCTAAATATATGGAAGGAGTAGTGAGAGCTGCCGGAAAATATTGTGATGTTATTTCTATCAACTATTATAGTCGTTGGAGTCCTGAACTGACAACAGCGATTGCTGATTGGGCTAATTGGGCGGACAAACCGTTTCTTGTAAGTGAGTTTTATACGAAAGGGGTGGAGGACTCTGATCTGAATAACCAGTCGGGAGCCGGATATTCTGTTCCTACACAAAACGAGAGAGCTTATGCTTATCAGCATTTTACATTAGGATTGCTTGAAGCTAAGAATTGTGTTGGCTGGCATTGGTTCAAATACCAGGATGATGATGGTACGGACAATTCGTCGAAACCTGCTAATAAAGGTCTTTATGATAATTCTTATCAACTCTTTCCTTATCTATCTTTCTTTGCCCGCGAATTGAATTTTAATGCGTATGATTTGATTCAGTATTTTGATAAATAGGTGTTTGTTTCTATATAATATTTGAGAGGAAAAACAAAGTGCGAATTTTACAGGATTAGTTTTGGTTAAAGCTATACTGCAAAATTCGCACTTCTTATTTTTTAATGAATAATCAATGTTTTATCAGAGTAGAGTATCATCTGATAGACAAATGAATATCGGTAGTGAAATATTAGTTATGTACTAACGTACCTATCTCTTCTCCACTGATAACCTTCTTTAAGTTGCCTACTGTGTCCATATCAAATACGACGATTGGCAGATTGTTTTCTTTACACATACAAGTCGCTGTCAAATCCATGACTTTCAAACCACGTTTCAGTACCTCATCGTATGTAATATCATCGAATTTGGTAGCGGTAGGATCTTTTTCGGGGTCAGCTGTGTAAATACCATCTACACGAGTACCTTTCAGCATAACGTCTGCTTCGATTTCTATGCCTCTAAGTGAAGAACCGGTGTCAGTAGTAAAGAAAGGATTTCCCGTTCCAGCGGACATAATGACTACTTCGCCGTTCTCCATACATTCGATAGCTTTCCATTTACTGTAGAATTCACCGATAGGTTCCATCCGGACTGCTGTCAACACACGTGCCTTTACGCCGGTAGCCACAAGAGCAGAACTTAGAGCGAGACTGTTGATTACGGTAGCCAACATTCCCATTTGGTCTCCTTTCACACGATCAAAACCTTTATTGGCTCCGCTTAGTCCGCGAAATATATTGCCTCCTCCGATAACGATACCAATCTGTACCCCTTGCTGGTGGATTTCTTTGATTTGTTCAGCATATTCTGCCAGTCTTTTTTCATCAATGCCATATTGCTTTTCGCCCATTAAGCTCTCTCCACTAAGCTTTAGTAAGATTCTTTTATACTTTGCCATACCTTTTGCTTTTTATTGTTTGCCGCAAATATAGAGATAATTTATCGGATAGCCTCACCGGGATACGATTACTTTTTTCATTATTTGTCTTCCCAAAAAGGTTTGTACAATTCCCCGCAATGAAAGATAAACGAGAAAAGCCAGCCACAGGGCATGATTTCCTAAAAGGGGATGGAAAGCGTAATAGACTCCAAAGAAGCTGGCAGAGGCAACTAACATGGAGTAAAGCATCTGCCGGGTAGCAGTGGCACCGATAAAAATGCCATCCCATAAGAAAGCGGAGAAACCGGCTAACGGAATAATGAGTGCCCAGTAAAAATAAGTGTCTGAAGCGCTGATTACTGAAGTGTCATTGGTTAGTAATCCCAGGAATTCTTTTCCGCCAGCTGCATAGAGAATTGTGAATACCAGTGAAAGACCGAATCCCCAATAGAAAAGGTGATGTACTGTGTTACGTAAGCCTGTTTGGTTTTTGGCACCAATGTAACGGCCGGTCAGTGCTTCACCGGCATAAGCAAATCCGTCCATAATGTACGAAAACAAAGTAAATAATTGCATGAGCAAGGTGTTCACGGCTAATACGATTTCTCCTTGGGCGGCCCCTGCAGAAGTAAAAAACATAGTGACTATAACAAGGCAGAGGGTACGGAAGAATATGTCCCGGTTGACTTGAAAGAAACGGTACATGGCTTGTTTCTGTATGATTTCTTTCCATACGATTCGTTTTTTAAGCACACTATAGTAACGCATGTATAACAAAATAGCCATGAAGAAACCTGCATATTGGGCAATTAAAGTCCCTGTTGCCACTCCTGCCACTTTCATGTCCAATAAGTAGACAAAACATAGACTGGCTACAATGTTGACAATATTTTGAGTAATAGCGATATACATGGGAAAACGTGAATTCTGCATCCCGATAAACCAGCCGGCGAATCCATAAAGTCCTAATGTGGCTGGGGCTCCCCAGATACAGATATAAAAATAGGTTGTTGCCAATTGCTTAACCTCCGGTGTGGTTTGTATCAGTGTAAATGCCAGTTTCAGAATAGGGTATTGGAGTATCAACAGGCAAAGTGCTATAAATAATCCTACTCCAACAGAACGTAGCAGTAACCGGGTGATTTCGTTTAAATCATGTTGACCGTACGCTTGTGAAGTCATTCCGCTTGTTCCCATGCGTAGGAATCCAAAAATCCAGTAGATAATGTTGAATAACATTCCCCCTACTGCAATGGCTCCAATGTACGCCGGAGAACCGAGATGTCCTACGATCGTGACATCGATAAGTCCCAGTAGCGGAACGGTAATATTCGATATAATCGATGGGATGGCTATCTGTAATATTCGTCTGTTTACGGAGGATTTTTTTTTATCTGTCATTGTATAAAAACACTTTTATCAATTTGATTGTTCTTTTCGCGAACAAAGGTACATTTTTTATTTTTTTATTGTATCTTTGTGTGTCACGAACTAAATAGCAATCAGATGGATTATGAGGACCTTAACTATTTTTCTTATCTCTTTATTTTCATTGCCGCTGGTGCTGAATGCGCAGTCGGTTGATGAGATGTTACAAAAAGTGTCTGCTGCCATTGAGGCAGGGCAGAATGGGCAGGCTGTGAGCTATTTCCGGCAGACTATCGCTCTGAATATAGACCGTACGGAAATGTATTATTGGACGAATGTAGACAAGAACAGTGAAATTAGCTCCAAACTGGCTACAGAATTAGCGCTTGCCTATAAAAAGAATCGGAATTACGATAAAGCCTATTTATTTTACAAGGAATTACTGCAAAAGACTCCTAATAATGTAGATTGTTTGGAAGCTTGCGCAGAAATGCAGGTATGTCGTGGGCAGGAGAAAGATGCTTTGCGTATGTACGAAAAAATATTGCAACTTGAGGCGGATAATCTGGCGGCTAATATCTTTTTAGGAAACTATTATTATTTGACAGCAGAACAGGAGAAGAAAAAGTTGGAGATGGATTATAAAAAACTTTCTTCTCCCACTAAAATGCAGTATGCCCGCTACCGGGATGGATTATCGAAGTTGTTCACTACCCGGTATGAGAAAGCGCGTAACTCTTTGCAGAAAGTGATTCTGCGTTTTCCATCAACAGAAGCTCAAAAGACATTGGATAAGATATTGAGGATAGAAAAAGAGGTGAATCGCTAAGCGGTTCACCTCTTTTCAATTATATTCAATTTGTTATTTTATAGTTCGTATTGGTAAATCCAAAGGCCCTTCATTAAGCGCTCGGGTATCAATGTCTCCTTTCTTCGGTCCGGGTATCAGAGGACTATAGGATAAGACATGTCTGATACGTTCACGTTGATTTTGAGTGAATTGGTTTGAATAACTAATAGCATAATCCATGATATTATAAGAGATAAACTCTATACCATCACATCCTGTTCGTTTTACCAAATTTTTAAATGTGTATTTTTCTCTCTCATTCTCATATATGTAATCACATTTGCTATCATACTCTTGTTTATTATAGCTTTTGGTATCTTTGCAATAATCCGTATCTTCACACGTGCCATTATCGGTTTCGGCAAAGACATGATGTAGTCCCAGGTAATGTCCTAATTCATGAGCTAGCGTGACAGCAATGTCTGCTGTACTATATTCTGTTGGAGTAGACTCTTCATTAATATATAGGCTATTAATGGAGACAGATAGTGGGAATTGTAAATTTGCTAATGTTAGATGAGAGTAGTCTGTTTCACCAAGCCCTTCTAAATAATGCTTGCCTGTAGTAGAAAAAGGAATATGAGAGATACCTAATGTTACTGAATTTGAATTCGGTTCAGTTGTAAAATTATAAACCATAATGTTGATATATGAGTTTGGATCCCATAAGTATTTTACATATTTTCCCGAATTATCCTTCATAAAAGCTTCACAATCGATAGGGTATGACTCTGGCCATTGGATATATTCTACGCCAGGATTGGGTAATGTTTCTCCATTTTTATCTGTTGTTGCCAATGTAAAAGTAAGATTCATGTCTACACTGTTATTCTTGCTTTTATACAGACTGTTCACTTTGTCTAGTATATGGGATAAACGGCTTGAATTTACTTTTTGTAGAGAATTCTCATCTTCTTTATACAATACATGAAAGATTACAGGGAGTTCATAATGGTATTCTTCAGCCGTATTGGTAGAGCCATTTTGAATGATTTGAACAGTTTTGCTAACCTTATGACTTATGATAGTGACAGTTGCTGTTCTGGATTTGGATTCCAGATTTGCATTAATAGATAAGATTAACTTTCCATCGTTTTCTCCTTTTTGTGTATTGGGAATGCACCATTGTTTATTACTTGTAACAGTCCATGAGGAACTACAAGTAATATCTATCGTTAATGATTCACCGCTTGCGCTGATGTTATCAAACTTCGATTCTGATATATGCAATGTTGCAGAATCTGAATCATCGCATCCTATTAATATCCATAACAATGGAAGGAGGAAAATTAATTTTGTTTTCATAAATGAAAGAGTTTTATATAAAAACGCACGTTTCAAAGATAATGTTTTGATCTGGAATAGAATAGCTTATTTCAGTAAATATTCTACTTCCTTAAACATATACCCTCTTTTAATCAGCTTCTCATCTTCTAATATCAACTTTCCTTCAGGTTCTACACAAACGATTCGTGCAAGAAATTCTCCATTGGCATCTTTATATCGATGCATCCCTTCCCTTCTGAAAAGAGATTTTTCATATTGACAGGCTATTGATGTCGTATCGCCTTTTTTGAGCAAGCTATAATAAGATTGGATACGCAGCATGATATTTTTCAGTATTTCAAATAGATCATGCTCTTCTTCTGTGATTTGTAGCAGTGAAACGGGGTTAGGAGCAGAACTGTGAAATGTTTCCTGATTAATATTAATTCCGATGCCTGC
Organism: Bacteroides sp. AM37-9; assembly: GCF_003603455.1. Taxonomy (NCBI): domain Bacteria; kingdom Pseudomonadati; phylum Bacteroidota; class Bacteroidia; order Bacteroidales; family Bacteroidaceae; genus Bacteroides; species Bacteroides sp. AM37-9. Next base: position 58,525 of record NZ_QTNF01000010.1, read on the forward strand.
AATACTTTGATTGATGTTCCGCCCCATCAGATCGTTTTCTATCAACATCCCACATATTTTCTTTTCTTTCCAATAAATATCATTCGGCCATTTGATAGAAATGTCGGTGGTATAGGTATCCAATTCTTCTTTAATAGCTAAAGATATAATCTGTGAAATAAGAAACTGACGTCGTGCTTCCAAAAACCCGGGGAAGATAACGGTGCTGAAAAGAAGATTCTTGCCAGGATCTGATTCCCACGAATTTCCACGCTGTCCCCGACCGGAAGTTTGAAAATCGGCGACAACGACAGTTAGTTCCTCCACTTTCTGTTCAGAACAGAGAGATTGCAGATAATTGTTGGTAGAGTTCGTCTCGTTGATATGAATCAATGGAACCGGGAATGTATCAGGGGAGGGCATCATATTCTGCGCGTAACTTTTTAGTAAATTTCTTGATTACCTCATCATAAGAGTGGTCAATAAGCTCTTTCATCAATTTATCGTCTACGTCACTGTCAAAGCGGACACTATTCCAGTACTTTTTATTAAAATGATAAGCCCCTTCAATTCCCGAATAATGTTCACGCAATTCGATTGCTTTTTCCGGATCACATTTTAGTGCGATGTGATTAGCTTCTTCCAGGTCAATGAGAGCAAACATCTTGTTCATTACCTTTACAACCAGTGATACATCATCGAAAGGAAAAGATTCGGTGACTCCTTTTTTGTTCAAGCAGTATTCTCTGACAGTTTCTACATTCATAATAAATTAATAATTATAGTATGTTTTCATAATTAGTTTATATCATAAATTTAAGCGCAGATTGCACGAATTTCACGGCTTTTATAATGATGAATATGTAAAGCCACAGCATTCTTTAATATAAAGGAGGATAAAACGCTTCCTCTATGTGTTCAACTTTGAAATTCCCGTCGTTGCCTACTACAGTGATGATATCGAAGCGTACAGGAGTGTCAATTTGAAACAATCTGATATAGGCATCTGCTGCACGTACTGTACGTTTTATTTTGGGTAAATCTACAGCATCTTCCGGGGCCGCAAACAGAGTGTCACTGCGCGTCTTCACTTCTACTACAATCAGTTCATTGTCTTTTGCAGCTACAATGTCCAGTTCGAAATGTCCTCTTCTCCAATTCCGGTCACGAATAAGATAACCTTTCTGCTCAAGATAAGCTACGGCGGCATTTTCTCCGGATTTTCCTAAATCATTATGTTCAGCCATCTTTTTTTGCAAATTTACTGCTTTTATTCTTTGTTTTTACAGAAGTAAAAGTAATTTTGCAGAAGATATGAGAAAAAGGAGTAAGAAGTGCCTGAAAATGCATGTCGAGTGTACCAAAAGGGAACGACGGATGAGCATTTTATTGAGCGACGAAGAACAGCTGATTGTAGATCGTTATCTTGAGAAATATAAGATAACGAACAAGTCACGTTGGCTTCGTGAAACAATTCTCATGTTTATCCATAAGAATATGGAAGAAGATTATCCCACCCTTTTTGGTGAACATGATATGAGGCGATAGTTGAAAATTAAAAATTAAAGAGGGGAATGCTGGACGATATTTACTTCATGAAACAAGCTTTGATAGAGGCAGGTAAGGCTGCCGAGCGGGGAGAAGTTCCCGTTGGAGCTGTCGTGGTTTGTAAAGAGCGGATTATTGCGCGTGCCCATAATCTCACAGAAACATTGAATGATGTAACGGCTCATGCCGAGATGCAGGCTATTACAGCTGCTGCCAACGTGCTTGGTGGTAAGTATTTGAACGAATGTACCCTGTATGTCACCGTTGAGCCTTGCGTGATGTGCGCAGGGGCTATTGCTTGGGCACAAACAGGCAAGCTTGTGTTTGGTGCCGAAGATGAAAAACGCGGCTATCAGAAATATGCCGGTTCGGCTCTACATCCTAAAACAGTGGTTGTAAAAGGGATAATGGCTGACGAATGCGCTGCACTAATGAAAGAGTTTTTTGCAGCGAAACGGAAATGAAAGCAGTGTAATGGCTATTTGATTTCCTCAAAATCTACATATTCGCCATCATCCTGGGTGAATATTTTTTTATGTCTTTTCTCCGGAACATTCTCGGAATATATTTCTTCTTCATCATCATTTGAACGGCGATTCGTTTGGCTATAGCTTTGTTGGCTTGTACGTCCTGATTCCGTTTGTTTCGGGCGGGATGAAGAAGAACTACGTCCTAATCCGAAAATCGTTCTTAGTATGAAGCCGACAATAGAAAGGCCAAATACGAAAATGGCAATGATAAAAATGAGTATGAATAAAAGTATATGCATCGGACTATGATTTTTATGTTGTTACTTTGATAAAACTCATAGTACAACAAACGTGCCAAGAGATTGTTTATTTACTTTTTCTTGTAAAAAGTGAAAGTAAAATATACCATACAATAATGGCGGCAAAACTGCTAATTCCAAGAAATAGAAGAAGAGGAATGCAGATAATCAGGAATATAAAACTGATTTTGTTGTCATTCCATGACAGGTTTTTAAATTTCAAAGAAAACATCGGTATTTCTGATACCAATAGTCCGGAAAACAGACAGACAAGTATAAGAAGGTAGACAGGATGGCAGTTGTCTGATATCAGGAAGTCATGTGCCCCTGCCACTAATGACCCCCAAAACAGAGCATTGGCTGGTACTGGGAGTCCGACAAAAGAGCTGGTCTGCCGTGTGTCATTGTTGAATTTAGCCAGACGCAAGGCCGAAAAAACAGAAATCAAGAATGCCAAATAGGGTAGATAAGGAGCGATGAACTCCATATTTGCCGGATAGTACATTTCTTTGAACAAGGAGAATACGATCAGTGAGGGAGCAACTCCGAAGCTGACATCATCTGCCAATGAATCCAGGTCTTTTCCGATAATGGAATGTGCATTGAGTGCACGAGCCAACAATCCGTCAAAGAAATCAAAAATAGAACTTAAAGCGATGAAAAGTAGAGCCAGTTCATATTTTGCTTCAAAAGCCATGACGCAAGCAATACAACCGGAGAAAAGGTTCAGGCAGGTTACGGTATTCGGAATACTATTTTTAATAACGTTTGTCATTGTGACAGAATTATTTAAGTTTGGCGATAACCGTTTGGTTACCGGTCGTTAATTGTCCCATTTTGACACAAATCTCCGTGCCAATGGGTAAATACACATCCACGCGGGAACCGAATTTGATAAATCCCATGTGTTCGTCAATATAACATTCTTCTCCTACTTCAGCGTAGGTGACAATACGGCGTGCCACTGCTCCGGCGATTTGCCGGGTGAGTATTTCCACTCCTTCCGGAGTTTCGATCACTACCGTAGAACGTTCGTTTTCTGTGCTGGCTTTCGGCAGCCATGCTTTCATAAAATTGCCATTATGATGCGCTACCTTTTTAATAGTACCATCTACCGGATACCAGTTGGCATGTACATTCACGATGCTCATGAAAATAGATACCATTAAGCGGCGGTCATGGAAATATTCGTTTTCATCCACTTCTTCGATGACGACGATTTTTCCATCGGCGGGTGCTACGACAATTTTTTCAGTGTCCTGCCCGAAGAGACGGATCGGACATCGAAAGAAATTCACCATCAGCAGATAGACTGCTATACTCGCTACTGCTACCACATAAAAAGGTATTTTGCAATCGATTCCCCAATAAAGAGCCGCATTAATCAATAGCAATAGCAAAAAGCTTGCCCATAATATATGTGTTCCTTCGCGGTGAATACGTATTTTCTTCAATTTCTTTAGTCGGCCCATGAATGCTGTTTAATGATATTGTCTGCAAAAATATACTTAATTTAAAAAATCAGCAAGTAAATGAGCATAGAAATGCGAATGTTGATAACTTTTTGAGGATTATTTTTGTTTATAACCCAAGAGGTAGTAATTTTATGCCTTCAAATTAACTACTTATCATTATGCAGGATTTCGTTCATTTACATGTCCATACTCAATATTCTCTGTTGGATGGTCAGGCTAGTGTAGCTCGTCTGGTCGATAAAGCCATGCAAAATGGGATGAAGGGTATTGCCGTGACCGATCATGGAAATATGTTCGGTATTAAGGAATTTACGAACTACGTTAATAAAAAGAACAGCGGTCCGAAAGGTGAAGTCAAAGACCTGAAGAAGCGAATTGCAGGAATTGAGGCCGGCACAATAGAGTGCGCAGATAAAGAAGCGGAGATTGCTGCCTGCAAAGCTAAGATAGTGGAAGCGGAAAACAAGCTTTTCAAACCTGTCATCGGTTGTGAAATGTATGTTGCGCGCCGCACTATGGACTTAAAAGAGGGTAAGCCCGACCAAAGTGGTTATCACTTGATTGTATTGGCTAAGAATGAAAAAGGTTATCATAATCTTATTAAATTAGTATCGCACGCATGGACACGCGGATATTATATGCGCCCGCGTACTGATCGTAGCGAACTGGAAAAATATCACGAAGGACTTATTGTTTGTTCGGCCTGTCTCGGTGGTGAAGTGCCGAAGCGGATTACTGCCGGGCAATTTGCAGAAGCCGAAGAAGCCATACAATGGTATAAGAACCTGTTTGGGGATGATTATTATCTGGAGATGCAGCGTCATAAAGCGACTGTTCCCCGTGCTAATCACGAATGTTATCCGTTGCAGGTAAATGTGAACAAATATCTGATTGAATATGCTAAGAAGTTCAATGTCAAACTAATTTGTACGAATGATGTTCACTTTGTAGATGAAGAGAATGCGGAAGCGCACGACCGTTTGATCTGTTTGAGTACCGGTAAGGATTTGGATGATCCTAGCCGTATGCTTTATACCAAACAGGAATGGATGAAAACACGCGAAGAGATGAACGAACTCTTTGCCGACGTTCCCGAAGCGTTGAGCAATACGCTGGAGATTCTTGACAAGGTAGAATATTACTCCATCGACCATGCACCTATCATGCCTACTTTTGCTATTCCCGAAGATTTTGGGACGGAAGAAGGCTATCGGGCGAAGTTTACGGAAAAAGACCTGTTTGATGAGTTTACTCAAGATGAGCACGGTAATGTGGTATTGAGTGAAGAGGATGCGAAAGCAAAAATCAAACGCTTGGGTGGCTATGATAAACTCTATCGTATTAAACTTGAAGGAGATTACTTGGCGAAACTAGCTTTTGACGGAGCTAAGAGAATTTATGGTGAACCTCTGTCGGAAGAAGTCAAAGAGCGAATGAACTTTGAACTGTATATCATGAAAACGATGGGTTTCCCAGGATACTTCTTGATTGTACAGGACTTTATCAATGCGGCACGTAAGGAATTGGGTGTGTCGGTCGGTCCGGGACGTGGTTCAGCTGCCGGTTCGGCGGTGGCCTATTGTCTGGGAATTACGAAAATCGACCCTATCCAGTACGATTTGCTGTTTGAGCGTTTCTTGAATCCGGACCGTATCTCCTTGCCCGATATCGATGTGGACTTTGATGATGACGGTCGTGGAGAGGTACTTCGTTGGGTAACGAATAAATATGGTCAGGAAAAAGTAGCTCATATCATCACTTATGGTACAATGGCTACCAAGTTAGCTATCAAGGATGTTGCCCGTGTGCAAAAGCTGCCTTTATCGGAGTCTGACCGATTGGCTAAATTAGTGCCGGATAAGATTCCTGATAAGAAACTGAACTTGCGGAATGCGATTGAATATGTTCCCGAACTACAAGCTGCGGAAGCATCATCCGATCCGTTGGTACGGGATACGATCAAGTACGCTAAGATGCTCGAAGGTAACGTACGTGGTACAGGTGTACATGCTTGTGGTACGATTATCTGTCGTGACGATATCACCGACTGGGTACCTGTCAGCACTGCTGATGATAAGGAAACGGGCGAAAAAATGCTTGTTACCCAGTATGAAGGTTCGGTGATTGAAGATACCGGATTGATTAAGATGGACTTCCTTGGTCTGAAAACTTTGTCTATTATCAAAGAGGCCGTTGAAAATATCCGTTTAAGCCGTAATGTTGAAGTAGATGTCGATGCGATAGACATCTGCGATCCGGCTACTTATAAATTATATAGTGACGGACGGACGATTGGTACATTCCAGTTTGAATCTGCCGGCATGCAGAAGTACCTGCGCGAATTGCAGCCTTCTACATTCGAAGATTTGATTGCCATGAATGCTCTTTATCGTCCGGGGCCGATGGATTATATACCTGATTTTATCGACCGTAAACATGGGCGTAAGCCGATTGAGTATGATATTCCGGTAATGGAGAAATACTTGAAGGATACGTATGGTATTACGGTTTATCAGGAACAGGTGATGCTTCTGTCGCGCTTATTGGCGGACTTTACCCGCGGTGAGTCTGATGCACTCCGTAAAGCGATGGGTAAGAAGCTGCGTGACAAGCTGGACCACATGAAACCTAAATTTATTGAAGGTGGACGAAAGAACGGGCATGACCCGAAAGTTCTTGAAAAAATCTGGACCGACTGGGAAAAGTTTGCGTCATACGCTTTCAATAAATCACATGCTACTTGTTATTCGTGGGTAGCTTACCAAACAGCCTATCTAAAAGCTAATTATCCTCCTGAATATATGGCTGCTGTGATGAGCCGAAGCTTGTCGAACATTACCGATATTACGAAACTGATGGACGAATGTAAGGCAATGGGTATTCAGACGCTGGGGCCGGATGTAAACGAAAGTAACCTGAAGTTTACAGTAAACCATGATGGTAATATCCGTTTTGGACTAGGGGCTGTCAAAGGGGTGGGTGAAGCTGCTGTCCATAGTATTATGGAGGAACGTAGTAAGAATGGTCCTTTCCTCGGTATATTCGACTTTGTGCAACGTGTCAACCTGAATGCCTGCAACAAGAAGAATATGGAGTGTCTGGCATTAGCCGGAGGGTTTGATAGTTTCCCGGAACTGAAGCGGGAGCAATACTTTGCTGTAAATTCTAAGGGTGAAGTATTTCTGGAAACATTGATGCGCTATGGTAACCGCTATCAGGCAGATAAGGCAGCTGCTTTCAACTCTTTGTTCGGTGGTGAAAACGTTATTGATGTTGCAACTCCTGAAATACCTCAAGGTGTAGAACGTTGGAGTGATCTCGATCGTCTGAATCGTGAGCGTGATTTGGTAGGTATCTATCTTTCTGCTCATCCGTTGGATGAATTTTCTATCGTATTGGAACATGTCTGCAATACACGGATGGCGGATTTGGAAGATAAAGCTGCACTTGTTGGTCGTGAAATAACGATGGGAGGGATTGTGACTAGTGTTCGTCGTGGAGTCAGCAAGAATGGAAATCCGTATGGTATTGCTAAGATTGAAGATTATTCCGGTTCTACCGAAATCCCATTCTGGGGAAATGACTGGGTGACTTATCAGGGATATCTCAACGAAGGAACGTTCCTATATATTAAAGCCCGTTGTCAAGCGAAACAATGGCGACAGGATGAATTGGAGGTGAAAATCACTTCTATGGAACTTCTTCCCGACGTGAAAGAAGAACTGGTACAGAAGATCACGATTATCATTCCTCTGTCAGTCTTGAACTCGGCTTTGGTTACTGAGCTTGCCACTCTGACCAAAGAACATCCGGGAAATACGGAACTGTATTTTAAAGTGACGGATGATGCCGATGTAAGCCACATGTCAATTGATTTGATTTCCCGTCCGATTAAGCTTTCGGTGGGTCGGGATTTAATAACATATTTAAAGGAACGTCCGGAACTGGGATTTCATATAAATTGATTATATTTGTGGCGAGAATAAGCTAACGAAATAACATTTAATAATTAATACTTAAAAAAATGGCTTTAGAAATTACAGACAGCAACTATAAAGAGGTTCTTGCAGAAGGAAAACCGGTTGTTGTAGATTTTTGGGCTCCTTGGTGTGGCCCATGCAAGATGGTGGCTCCTATCATTGAAGAATTGGCTGCGGAGTTTGAAGGACAAGTAATCATCGGTAAGTGCGATGTAGACGAAAATGGTGATATGGCTGCTGAATATGGTATCCGTAATATTCCTACTGTATTGTTTTTCAAGAACGGTGAGATAGTAGACAAACAGGTAGGTGCAGTTGGCAAACCGGTATTCGCAGAAAAGGTGAAGAAGCTTTTATAGTCGATAATACTTAATACTTATCACTTAATACTTAAAAAAATGGGACTGGAAGACGATTTTTTATTAGCAGATGCCGATGACGAAAAGACCATCGAGTTTATCAAAAACTATCTGCCTCAAGAACTGAAAGAGAAGTTCTCGGACGATGAATTGTATTATTTTCTCGATTTAATCGACGAGTATTACTCTGAAAGTGGTATTCTCGACGCTCAACCCGATGAAGACGGCTATGTCAACATCGATTTGGAAGAGGTTGTGGCTTACATTGTAAAAGAAGCCAAAAAGGATGAAATAGGGGAATACGATCCTGAAGAAGTCCTCTTTGTGGTTCAGGGAGAAATGGAATACGGAAACTCTCTGGGACAGGTGGACTAAACGACGTCCGGTCTCATTGCAGATAAAATTAAGATAAGGGGTGTGCTCTGTGAGTATACCCCTTTTTTTTTGCGGGCTTTTTCTCAAACAGTTTTATGCTATGAGAAAAAGTTCTCACAGCTATGAGAAAAAATACTCATTGCTATGAGAATTAATTCTCACTACAGTGAGAATAATCCCTTGCCTGAATAGTCTGAAACAGCGTATTCTGGTTATATTTCTTCCAATGCATAATACTGATAATCGCGAAGTATCGTCTGAAGAAATTTCTCTTGATTACCCTCACGGGGAGTAACGGAAAGTAATTCCTGTACTTTTTTGGCAAGTGCCGTGATACGTCTTGCCCGGTCTTTTTCGCTGGATTCCAAAGTCCGGGTAATTACATTCACTTGTTCGAGAGATAAATCAGCCGATTGCGGATATACCGGATGATAATTTTGGGTCAGATAATCGAATTCATCCAGGCTGACATGTATCTTACGATAGTTTTTCTCTTTAATCACCATAGTGCCGGCAGCTAGATCCCCTAATCGTTGATTGTTCTTATTCAATAAAACGACCAGAAGTCCAAGGCCACTTGTGATGGGACCATCAATTGGGAAAAGAAGCCATCGTAACAGATAAGAGCCGATGCTTGGAGTAGAACCGTCTACTTTTACGACACGGATATTGATGAGTTTTTTGCCAAAGCTCTGTCCGTGATTGAACATCTCGCAAAGAAAAGAATAACCGAGAATCGGTAAATAAACGACGCACAGAAAAAAGAACAAACTGAATCCTGACGGTAAACTTAATTTGGACAAGAGCGTAATAGTGGACAAGATGTAAAGCCCGATCAGAAAATAATCGATGATTAAAGCCATCAGTCGTTCGCCGATACTGGCGGGCGTTTGGCTGATACGAACGAATTGTCCGGTTATTATCGTAGATTCTGCCATTTCAGGTTAAACATTTTTAGGATTCCGTTGCAAATATATCATAATTCTCTTATTTTTGCTTCCGGTTTCGGACAAAACTTATCCGAAATCTATTGAAAAGCATGAAAGAAGTAACGTTTATTCGTCGGAACATTGAAAAATGGAAGGAGACAGAGAAAGTTGTGGAGCGGGCGGCAAGTCTGTCCCCCGACCAACTAGCCGATGCGTATACGGACTTGACAGCTGACCTGGCATTTGCCCAAACACATTTCCCAACTTCCCGTATTACTATTTATCTGAATAATCTGGCTTCAGCGTTGCACAACGAAATCTACCGCAATAAACGCGAGAAGTGGACACGGATTATTACCTTCTGGACACAGGAAGTGCCACGAACCATGCACGATGCACGGCGCGAATTACTGACCTCCTTTTTGATTTTTGTTGCCAGCGCATTAATCGGCGTATTATCAGCAGCGAATGACCCGGATTTTGTCCGGCTGATATTGGGAAACGGTTATGTGGATATGACACTCGACAATATTGCCAATGGGGAGCCGATGGCCGTATATAATGGTTCTTCCGAAGTACCGATGTTCTTGGGCATTACACTTAATAACGTGATGGTCTCTTTCAACTGCTTTGCAATGGGATTGCTGACTAGTTTTGGAACAGGGTATATGCTTCTCTCCAATGGTATCATGGTAGGAGCTTTTCAAACATTCTTTTATCAACACGATTTGTTGTGGGAATCCAGTCTTGCCATCTGGTTGCACGGAACGCTTGAAATCTGGGCGATTATCGTAGCCGGTGCCGCCGGATTGGCTTTGGGCAACGGCTGGCTGTTTCCCGGCACTTATTCCCGACTGGAATCTTTCAGAAGAGGAGCGAAGCGAGGCTTGAAAATAGTGATCGGCACTGTTCCGGTGTTCATTATGGCAGGCTTTATAGAAGGTTTTCTTACCCGGCACACAGAGCTTCCCGATGTGTTGAGGCTTGGCGTGATATTCACTTCTCTGGCATTTATTATATTCTACTATATTTATTTACCAAATAGAAAAAAACATGGAATCACAGAAACCTAAGATTGCGATGTATGTGAAACGTCCTTTCGGTGAGAAGTTGAACGCTTCTTTTGATTTTATAAAAGAGAATTGGAAACAATTGTTTAAGTATTCAACTTATCTGATACTCCCTATATGCTTAATTCAAGCCGCAAACTTTAGTGGTTTAATGGGAAGTATGACAGATATTACTGCTATGCAGGCCTCCGGAGGAATAAGTGATAATCCTTTAGCTGCTCTGGGACCTTCATTTGCACTGAATTATGCAGGAGTTATCTTTTTTTCATGTTTGGGAGCTTTGTTGATGACTTCCTTGATTTATGCGATGGTACGATTGTATAATGAACGGGAAGAACGCCTGAACGGGATTGTATTCGGCGATATAAAATCGTTGTTGCTCCGTAATATTAAAAGACTGTTTTTGATGGGGATCGCCTGCAGCTTTTTATTCATCTTTGCGGTGATCTTTATTGTCTTATTGGCTGTATTGACACCTTTCACACTCATTCTGACCATCCCGCTTTTATTCGCCTTTATGGTTCCTTTGGCATTAATGGCTCCCATCTACTTATTTGAAGACATTTCGTTGGGTGAGGCATTTGCAAAAACATTCCGGTTGGGATTTGCTACCTGGGGAGGCGTCTTTCTAATTTTAATTGTGATGGGGATTATTGCCAGTGTGTTACAAGGAATCGTTTCTATACCCTGGTATGTGATCTATATTGTAAAAATGATCTTTACGATGAGTGACGGAGGTGCAACCTCTTCATCAGTCGGACTGAACTTTGCGCAATATTTGTTCTCTATCCTGATGTTGTATGGTTCTTACTTATCGGCTATATTCGGTATCGTCGGTCTGGTTTATCAGTATGGTCATGCATCGGAAGTGGTGGACAGCATAACGGTAGAAAGTGATATTGACAATTTTGATAAACTCTAAACCAAACCTCTACTAGATGAATCTCACTTCCCCGGCTGATACACTAGTTTGTGATACGGCGCAGATTGCCCTCTGGCAGTCTGATCCGGCATACAACTATAACCGTGAACTGATTACTCCGGAGATGAATGTCTTTGAGTGGATCAGTCGGCAGTTTGGGGAGTTGTTGCGCAAAATATTCGGCAGTCATTTTGCTGAAGAGTATTCAGGGCTTATTCTGGTATGTATTGCCATTCTTCTTTTGTTGCTGATTGTTTGGTTTGTCTATCGGAAACGCCCGGAATTGTTTATGGTCTCGCATAAAAATGTGTTGCCTTATACAGTTGAAGAAGACACCATTTACGGAGTAGATTTTCCGGGAGGGATTGCGGAAGCGCTTTCCCGTCAGAATTACCGGGAAGCAGTACGTTTGCTCTATCTGCAAACTTTGAAACAACTTAGTGACGCTGAACGTATTGACTGGCAACTTTATAAAACGCCTACCCAGTATATCAATGAAGTCCGGCTACCGGCTTTCAGGCAACTGACCAATCATTTCCTGCGGGTACGTTATGGCAACTTTGAGGCGACGGAAGAACTCTTCCGGACAATGCAGGTCTTGCAGGAAGAAATAGAGAAAGGAGGCGTCGCATGAAAGGAAGTCGCTGGTTCATTGTCTTTATTGTCGCTTTTCTATTCATCATGTTTGCAATAGAATATAATTTACCGAAGAATTTTGTGTGGAAGCCCACTTTCGGACATAATGACGAGCAACCTTTCGGATGTGCAGTGTTCGATAGCGTATTGTCTTCTTCTTTGCCACAGGGCTACACTTTTTCGAGGAAAAGCCTCTATCAATTGGAGCAGGAAGATACGACGCAACGCAAAGGTATATTGGTTATCTCTGATAATTTGCGATTGTCGGACGTCGATGTAAACGCTCTGTTGAAAATGGCGGAACGCGGAGATAAGATCATGTTAGTGAGTACCTTGTTCGGCAGATATTTGGAAGATACCTTGCAGTTCAGGTCTTACTATTCTTACTTCAGTCCGATGGCTTTGAAGAAATATGCCACTTCATTTTTGAAAAAAGATAGCTTGCATTGGATAGGAGATTCGACGGTTTATCCCCATCAGACTTTCTATTTTTATCCCCAGTTGTGTTCCTCTTATTTTGGGGGAGATTCACTTCCGGAAAGGGTGTTGGCACAAAGAGTTTTTGAGTCGAATGAGTTCCGGTATGAAACCGAGGCGGACTCGTTGACAACGGATAGTCTTGTTTATATGCCTGTAGCAATGTCCCGTCGGTGGGGGAAAGGAGAAGTTATTTTAGTTTCCACTCCTTTGATTTTTACCAATTACGGAATGTTGGACGGCAAAAATGCAACCTATATCTTCCGTTTGTTGTCGCAGATGGGGAAGCTTCCCATCGTTCGCACGGAGGGGTACATGAAAGAAACGGCACAGGTGCAGCAATCACCTTTCCGTTATTTTCTAGCACATGAACCGCTTCGTTGGGCTTTGTATCTGACGATGATTACCATCATACTCTTTATGATATTCACAGCGAAGAGGCGGCAACGGGTGATCCCTGTTATTCACGAGCCGGCCAATAAATCTCTTGAATTTACCGAACTGATAGGCACGCTTTACTTTCAGAAGAAAGACCACGCGGATTTGGTTCGCAAGAAGTTTTCCTATTTAGCCGAAGAACTTCGGAGAGAGATTCAAGTGGATATTGAAGAAGTGGCCGACGATGAACGCTCTTTCCACCGGATTGCCCGGAAAACCGGAATGGATGCCGGAGAGATTGCTAAATTTATCCGCGAAGTCAGACCCGTGATTTACGGAGGACGTGTTATTGATGCGGAGCAGATGAAGGTATATATCGATAAAATGAATGAAATAATCAATCATATCTAAAGAAGAAATTTATGGAAGAGAATACAGAACAGCGAGTAGATTTAACTCTCTTTTCCGAGAAGATACAAGAGTTGAAAGACCGGATTGCTTCCGTCATAGTAGGGCAGGAGCAGACAGTCGATTTGGTACTGACAGCGATTTTGGCGAATGGACACGTATTGATAGAAGGTGTTCCGGGAGTTGCGAAGACACTGTTGGCCCGTTTGACAGCTCGTCTGATTGATGCAGACTTCAGTCGTGTTCAGTTCACTCCGGACTTAATGCCGAGTGACGTATTAGGTACGACTGTGTTTAATATGAAAACCAACGGTTTTGATTTTCATCAGGGACCGATTTTTGCGGATATTGTATTGGTCGATGAAATCAACCGTGCTCCTGCCAAAACACAGGCTGCCTTGTTTGAGGTAATGGAAGAGCGCCAGATCAGTATTGATGGAACGACTCACCGGATGGGAGATCTTTATACGATTTTGGCTACCCAAAATCCGGTAGAGCAGGAGGGAACATACAAACTTCCCGAAGCACAGCTCGACCGTTTTCTGATGAAGATAACGATGGATTATCCTTCATTGGAAGAGGAAGTGAATATCCTGGAACGTCATCATACCAATGCCGCATTGGTGAAGTTGGACGACATCACTCCCGCTATTACCAAAGAAGAACTGTTGTCGCTTCGTGCTTTTATGAATCAGGTATTTGTAGACCGCACGTTGCTCCAATATATCGCATTGATTGTACAGCAGACCCGTACCAGTAAAGCTGTATATTTGGGAGCTTCTCCACGTGCATCTGTAGCCATGCTGCAATCGTCGAAAGCGTATGCTCTTTTGCAGGGACGTGATTTTGTGACACCGGAAGATATCAAGTTTGTAGCTCCTTATGTACTTCAGCACCGTCTGATCCTGACTGCGGAAGCTGAAATGGAAGGCTATTCACCGGTGAAAGTGACACAACGCTTAATTGATAAAGTGGAAGTACCAAAATGAAAAGATTTATGATTTATGAGTTCTGATTTATGATTTATGATTTGGGCTGCGCGTTGGATGTCTGACACTATTCATAACATAAATCGAAAAAATCATAAATCGTAAATTATAAACTGTACGTAAATTGTAAGTTGAAGAAATCGTAAACCCAAGAAATTATAAATCATAAATCATAAATCATTTGTTTCTAACTCGTCGTTTCTATATTGCCCTTGTCATAGTTATCCTGTTGTTGGGTAGCGGATATGTTTTTGCCCCGTTCTTTGTTATCGGGCAGTGGGCACTCTTTGTCTTGTTTTTGGTGGTACTGGCAGACGTATATTCTCTTTATCGTATTCGTGGAATCCGTGCTTTCCGCCAGTGTGCCGACCGTTTCTCTAATGGCGACGAAAATGAAGTAAGTATTCGGGTAGAAAGTAGTTATCCACATCCTGTATCTTTAGAAATCATAGATGAGATCCCTTTTATCTTTCAGAAACGTGATGTCGACTTTCAGGTGAAGCTTGGAGCAAACGAGGGAAAAACAGTTACCTATCGTCTTCGACCTACTCATCGTGGTGTTTACTCTTTCGGTCATATTAGAGTTTTTGTGACCGGAAAAATCGGCTTTATATCCCGGCGCTATACTTGTGCAGAACCTTTGGATATCAAAGTGTACCCGTCATATCTGATGCTGCATCAATATGAATTGTTGGCAATAAGTGATAATCTGACTGAATTGGGAATAAAGCGTATTCGCCGGGTTGGGCATCATACGGAGTTTGAGCAGATTAAAGAGTATGTAAAGGGGGATGATTACCGTACGATTAACTGGAAAGCAAGTGCCCGCCGGCATGAACTTATGGTGAATGTGTATCAGGACGAACGCTCACAGCAGATTTATAATGTGATCGATAAAGGTAGAGTGATGCAGCAAGCTTTCCGTGGAATGACCTTGCTGGATTATGCAATTAATGCTTCGCTGGTGCTTTCGTATGTTGCTATGCAGAAAGAAGATAAAGCCGGATTAGTGACTTTCGATGAACACTTCGATACTTTTGTGCCTGCTTCCAAGCAATCGGGATATATGCAGACATTGCTGGAAAGTCTTTATAGTCAGCAGACCACTTTCGGGGAGACAGACTTCTCGGCTCTTTGCGTTCATTTGAACAAACATGTCAGTAAGCGTAGCCTGCTGGTACTATATACTAACTTCTCGAGCATAGGAGGAATGAACCGTCAATTATCTTACCTGAAACAACTAAACCGCCAGCACCGTTTGCTCGTAGTCTTTTTTGAAGATGTCGATTTGAAGGAATATATCGCCCAACCGGCAAAAGATACGGAAAGCTACTATCGGCACGTGATTGCAGAAAAGTTCGCTTACGAGAAGCGGCTGATTGTATCTACTTTGAAACAACATGGCATCTATTCTTTATTAACTACACCGGAGAATCTTTCGATTGATGTGATTAATAAGTATCTGGAGATGAAGTCACGACAGTTGCTTTAGACATAAGAACAAAAGAACATATTTTTGTAGTCTTTTGTACTTATGTTCTTTTGTCTGAAAAAATGTCTCAAAGAGTGATGGCTTTCCGTGTTTCCACAAAGAAGAATATAGCCATTCCAATGATGATAATTCCCAGTATCCCATAGAAGAGTCTTGCCCGGTTGCGTCCTACATTCCGGACAATGGTTTGTGCGTTGCGCGTTGTAAAGAACCAGTCCCAGTTCAGCAATGACGCCAGCAGGGAGACGATTCCTGCCAGCGCAAAGATTCCTTGTACGATATATTGTCCGGTCATAGTCTGATCACTCTATTTCCGTCTTCCAGTTCTTCAATCGTTACTTTTACGGCATTTCCCGGAAGTAGTTCTTCTACCAGTTCCGGCCATTCGATAAAGCAGAGAGCACCACTGTAGAAATAGTCTTCGTAGCCCATGTCGTACACTTCACTTAGTTTCTTGATGCGGTAAAAATCGAAGTGATAGATTAATTCTCCGGTTTCGTCCGAACGGTATTCGTTGACAATGGCAAAAGTAGGAGAAGTGATAACATCCGTTACGCCCAATTCTTCGCAGAGCGCTTTGACAAATGTCGTTTTGCCGGCACCCATCTTTCCGTATAAAGCAAATACAGTGTTGTCGCCCATAGCAGCGATAAATTCACGGGCTGCTTCATGGATACTTTCCAGTGATTGAATTTTGATTTCCATATACTATCTATTATTATGACTTTTTCCTGCAACAACTCTTTCCGATTTTACAAACAGCGTAAATCAGGATAGAGAAGAATATGATGGAAGCTCCCGAAGGGACTTTCCAGTGATAAGAAATAAATAATCCACCCAAGCAGCCCAAGAAACCGATGCCGATTGATAACCAGATAATCTTCTTGAAACTATAGGTGAACAAGTTGGCTGTCATCTGTGGAATGGTGAGAAGAGAAATGGCCAATACGATGCCTACCATTCGCAGGCAGGCTACAATTGTCAGCGCAATGAACATCATCAACACATATTCAAATATCTCTACCGGAATCTTTTGCGAACGTGCAAACTCACGGTCAAAAGCAATATATAGGATAGGGCGGATAAACAGATAAAAGAATCCGGTCAGTATTAGTGCCAATATGCCGAGCATCCATAAATCGATTTGGTTGATGGTCAGGATATTGCCAAAGAGGTAAGCCGACAGGTCAGGCGCAAATCCCGGCGACAGGAAGCTGAACATAATTCCGAGTGCCATCCCTAACGTCCAGAATACTGCAATGGCAGAATCTTCGCGCATATCTTTCCGTCTGCTAAGCCACTCGACACCAAAAGCCGATAATACCGAGAAAACGGCTGCCGAGAGTATCGGGGAAATTCCGGCAAACAATCCTAATCCGATCCCTCCGAAAGAAGCATGAGTGATTCCTCCGCTGATAAATACCAGGCGGCGGGTTACGATATATGTACCGATAATCCCACAGGCAATGCTTGCCAGCAGACTTCCCAATAGGGCGTGTTGAAAGAATGTATATTGTAGTAAATCCATCACATCACCTGTCATCTGCCTTTTTTACTTCTACGTTTCTTCTTTCTCCGATAATCAGAAAAACTTCGTCTTTGAGATCATCCGGTAATTCAATGCCACGGAGCTGAAGGCTACGTATCCATCCGGCCACTTCTACATCCAGTGTCGTATACAATACATCCCGAAACATTTCTGTTTCTTCTTCTGTATACGCATCTCCTGCCCTGCCAATGAACTGATCCAGTTCTTCGTCATCGTAATATTCTATTTTTTTGCTGACAGCTGCCAGCAGGCTATCCCGTTCGCATACTTCGTGTTGTCCGCAGCATTCCACATCTACTTCCTTCACTTCCGGCATACGGTCCAGTTCGCCCTTTTCTATTTTCTTTTGCAGTCTTTTGTTGCGGATAATTCCGGCTATCAGCGCAATGACACCCAGCAACACCAGACTTATAATAAGTATCCACATGACAATATAACAGTTACCAATCAATTTTGTGCAAAGTTACTTATAAATTTGCATTCTATCATGTATGCTATCTATTTCTTTCGTACTTTTGTATGTTACCTACAAAATAAACATTGGCGGGTGAATTAAATTTCACCAATCAATGAAAATGACTTAAGATATTTGAAGTACAATGAAGAGAGATTATTTACTATTAGCGTTACTGTTGGTTGGAAACATTACTTTTGCCCAATCTCCTATTGAGAGGGCCTTGAATACAATCAACCGTTCCTCTGCCGAAGCTACTATCAATTTTTTGGCTAGTGATGAATTGCAAGGGCGTGAGGCGGGGTTTCACGGTTCGCGTGTGACTTCGGAATATATTGTTTCTTTGTTGCAATGGATGGGAGTATCGCCTTTGGCTGACAGCTATTTCCAGCCTTTTGATGCTTACCGTAAAGAACGTCAGAAAAAAGGACGTCTGGAAGTACATCCTGATTCCATAGCAAAACTGAAACAGGAAGTTCATCAGAAGCTTACCATGAGGAATGTATTGGGAATGATTCCCGGTAAAAATACCAAAGAATATGTGATTGTGGGGGCTCATTTCGACCATTTAGGTATTGATCCTGTACTTGATGGCGACCAAATATACAATGGTGCTGACGATAATGCTTCCGGTGTATCGGCAGTGCTGCAAATTGCAAGAGCCTTTTTAGCCAGTGGACAGCAACCCGAAAGAAATGTAATCTTTGCTTTTTGGGATGGAGAAGAAAAAGGACTGCTAGGCTCTAAATATTTTGTACAAACTTGTCCTTTCCTATCTCAAATCAAAGGCTATCTGAACTTTGACATGATTGGTCGTAACAACAAACCTCAACAACCCAAACAAGTCGTTTATTTCTACACAGCCGCCCATCCGGTCTTTGGGGATTGGTTGAAAGAGGATATCAGAAAATACGGTTTGCAATTGGAACCGGATTACCGCGCCTGGGAAAATCCGATAGGAGGAAGTGATAACGGTTCGTTTGCCAAAGTAGGTATTCCGATCATCTGGTATCATACGGACGGGCATCCTGATTATCACCAGCCTTCCGATCATGCCGACCGATTGAATTGGGATAAGGTCGTAGAAATCACCAAAGCCTCTTTTCTCAATATGTGGAAGATGGCAAATGAGAAGTCTTTTTAATGAAGCAGATAAAATACAATCCTGATAATTAGCGGGAAAAGTCAGGATTGTATTCCTTATTTTTTGAGTATTCTTTTTAAATAGTCGATAGGTGGCAAATTCACAGTCTCAAAACTTCCTTTATAAAATACAGCAAAATTATTAAAAACACACGGTAACTCTTTTGCTTTCTGTAGCGTATCTACTTGAATAAAAGAAACAGGGACATCATTTGTTTCACAATATTGTTTGATCATTTCAATGTATTTATAGATGTAGGGGCATTGCATATCATAATAAATCGTCAGTTCCTCACTTTCTATTTTCAGATTTTTGGCATTTGGCGCAAATTGCGGTACTGTTCCGTCGAAAGAAAGAGCAAGCAATTCATATCCGTTATCAGTAGTGTCAACCACCTCAAAACCAAATTTCTTTGCAAATGATTGGTCGGAAAGCCAGCTCTTCTGTTTTTTTGCCCCAAGCATACAAATGCCGGATCTACCTTTTTCTTTGGCATCAGCTATACAGTACTCTATTAATGCTTTCCCATATCCGTTTCCTCGGGGGCTACCTAGCACCCATAAACAATACAGATAATAATAGTTGTCGCCGATGACGGGAACCCAAGCTGTTTCAAGAGGGGCATATTCAATAAAAACAGTAGCTTTGGCGTTTAACTTTCTAAAGACATGGCCTTCATTCAGCCGGTCGGAAAGCCATTGCCGTTTTGCTTCAATACCAGGATGAGACTTTTTGCTGCGGATGATGCAGCATAAATGCTCATTAGAAAGATTTTCTGTTGTTAAGTTTGTAAAGTCAGTATTCATATACACCTTTGTTTCAAGTTAGATATTATCAATCGGATAGTGTAGTAATTGTAATACTTGATTAGCCCGGTTGACAGATAAGCAAATACAAATGTAGTGAATTTTGCGGATAATCTCTGTTGGGTGACTATGGAAATCACAAAGACTTTTTATACATCTACAGAGGATGTTGAACGAGAACTCATGCGAATGTAAAACTTCATTGCCTAACTTAGGATTAGATTGACCGCAGTTCTACCTAATCTGGAGCGAGACAATGAAGTTTATAAAAATAAAAAGATAACAGATATATAATATTAAGGTCGATATATTTGTAAACTCAAAGAGTTGTTCTTTTATCTTTTTATTATTCTACAGGTTGTGCGCCAGTGTCGCCTTCAATCTTCCATCCCGGGTTCTGATAAACGACTGAACTTGTAAAATCATTCTTATCCGAGGCTGTCTGACGAAATACAGCCATACCTATCGGATTCAGATAATGAGCAGGTGTAAAGAGGAATCCCTTCTGCCCGGCAATCAGATTATTCTTCGTGATTTTTTCGTATGGAAGAATATATTTACTTAAATCAGGTGAGGACATATTACCTTCTGCCGGATCTACTTTACATAAATCTGCCAGTTGCGTTTCATAGTTGCTTCCCCAGTATAGCATACCTTCTACACGGTAAGGTTTGGATATTAACTGGTCGCATGCACGCCAGCGTTTCAAGTCTTCCCAGCGCAAAGCTTCTGCACAAAGTTCGTTACGGCGTTCACGGCGGATATTATATAACGTCGCGTCTATCAATTGGCCATGAGAATAAGCACCGAAATCGCCTTTAGCCTCTTCGCTCATCTGTGTTGCAGCGATTGTCTTATTATAGTCTTCGTCCACTTTGGCGCGTCGGCGTAAAGCTTTCCAATATCCGTCGGCTGTTCCGTCGATTCTATCATTTTTTTCATACGAAGCTTCCATGTAAATCAACATGGCTTCTGCCGCACGGAAAACAATACCACCTGATGTTCCCGCACTATGGTCATTTGCCATGTGACTGGAGTAGTGTTTGCCTTTTTTGATGATGAATCCGGTTGTTGCCAAACTTCCTTTATCGCCATAAATGAAACGGATTGAGCAATAACTGGGAGTTCCGTCATCACCGTAATAATTCACATCACCTTTATTTTCGGTGTTGGCATCACCCGGCTTTTTGGTAAAGATAACAATGCGTGAATCACGATTCTGTAAAGTGGAATTTACTCCTTCTTTCTCCCAATCGGGATTATAACCGGAACCGGCTGCATAGATGGGAAGTCCATTGCGCATCAGGAACGAATTGACCATGCCACGAGTCCATCCGGAACCACCGCCATTGCGTGCCAACTCCATTTGCAAGTTGCTGGTTACCAATCCTTCCTTGAACTGTTTCCACATCAGTATTTCATCATATCCTTCCATGTTTTCATCGCAGAACATGGTGTAGTAAGGATTGATGGAAACCAGACTGGCGTTCATACCTTCGGGGGTATCGGTATTGTCTGCCAGTTTTCCGACGATATAGTCGCCTACCACTTTTGATGACTTCATTGCTTCATCAAGAAAATAAGCCACTTCTGCATCACTATTAAAACCGCTTACATCTGCGGGATTACCCGGCCATCCTTTTCCACCGGGTACAAAAGCTGTTCCTTTGTGATACTTTTCCCAAGTTGCTTCGAAGAGGGCAACGCGTGCACGTAGCAAGTGAGCTACGTTTTTGCTGATGCGATTCTTGCCACCGGGACTTTTATCAAGCAACAATTCTGTTGCTTTTTGCAAATCGTCCAGAATGAAGCGTGCCACCTTATTACGCGGCTGGCGCTTGCTGGATTCCACCAAAGTCTCTTCTATGTCGGGCAATGCAGTAGTGATAATAGGTAGATCTCCTAAAGAAACCAATAATTTATAATAATTGTATGCCCGGATCACGTACATTTCTCCGATATAATGCTTCACATTATCCTGATTGCCGGTAATAGTGCCTGCTTCGAATTTCGGTAAAGTATTATCAAAGAAATAGTTGCAGGTTCGTATTTTGCTCCAGTCCCATTCGCCTTCACCAGACGGCACCTTCTTTTGCCCGGGTATCCAGAAGGCCGGTGAGTCACCACTGGCTTGGTTATCAGTATCATTATCTTTGCCGAAGAAATTGATGCCATACGCATCGGTCACTGTTTCAAATGGGTAAGCATTGATTGTGTATGCAGCCAGATCACTTTCGGATGCAAAATATTTTTCGGGAATTACTTTATCCAGTGGTTCCCTGTCGAGAAAATCATTGCAACCGGTCAGTCCGCCCAATAGCAATGTTCCTATTGTCAAAAGTTTAATATGTTTTTTCATAATCGTTTATCATTTAAAATGTTGCACTTAAACCGAATGATACAGTCTTGGATAGCGGATAGGTACATCCGTCCCAGTTACCGATGCCAACAGTTTCGGGGTCAAACGTATCGGCCAGACTGGTAATAGTAAATAAATTCTCTGCTGAAACAAAGAATCGCAGATTGTTTACGCAGAATTTTTCTGTCAAAGATTTAGGTAATGTATAACCTAAAGTAACGTTTTTCAGACGGCAGTAAGCCGCATTTTGCAAATATCGGGTCTGTGGATTACGGTTTCTATCATTCTCGAGAGGACGCGGATAATAACCACCCAGGTTAGCTCCTAGCGGATTAGTCGTATCTTCTCCGCGGAAATAGTCCAGATGAGGTTTGAAAAAGTTGGTTTGCCAGTAGCCTACTGCTCCCCAGAACATTGTAGAACCACTCCCCGGCATATAATCACGTTTCATCGTTCCTTGGAAAAATAATTTAAGGTCGAACCCTTTCCAGGCGGCATCCAGATTCAAACCAAAGTTGTAGCGTGGTGTACTGTTGCCTATTTTCTTCAAATCACCATGATCAGCCAGTGTTTTGTTACCTCTGCTGATCTGGCCGTCACCGTTCAAATCCGCATACATGATGTCACCTGCTCCCCAGCCGGAACCGAGTACATCCTGTGCGCCATTGGGCATACCGGCCAAATGATCTTTCATCTCTTGATCGGTCTTTGCGATGCCGATTGTTTGGAATCCCCATATATCACCTACGTGAGCGCCTGCATAATACGTATTATTATTGTCTTTATCTAAAATTGTGTTTGACGGATTGGGGTATTTATCAATAACCACTTGATTGTCTGACAAAGATAAGGTAACTCCATACTTAAAGTCGCGTATCTGGTCGCGCCAGTTCACCTGTATTTCCCAACCTTTGGAAGTCATATCGAGGTTGTTTACTTTGGGAACGGCAATGCCTAAGAGATTGGGTAGTTCGGGGGCGGGGCCTACCATGTTTTTAGATTTACGCTGGAAATAGTCGAATGTTACATTCAAACGATTGTTGAGCATAGATAAGTCGAAACCTAAATCCAGTGTTTGTGTCTTTTCCCATGTCAGTAAGGAAGATACCAGCGCGGATTCTTTGGAAATATTTGGTTTTACGCCATTTACTAGCCAACTGCCTAGTGCGTAATTGCCCCATTGGTCTTTGTTAATATCAATAGTTCGATAGAATGGATACCAGTTATCTGTGTTTTGGTTGCCCAATTCACCCCATGAACCACGTATCTTGAATGTGCTGATTAAATCGGTCAGATCTTCAAAAAATGCTTCACGGGCCATGTTCCATCCTAAGGAGAATGATGGGAATAGATTCCAGCGGTTATCTCGAAGGAAACGTGAAGTGCCGTCATATCTCATATTTACTTCAGCCAGATAACGTCCTTTGTAGTCGTAATTAACACGTCCGAAGAAGCCGGCTGTAGCCCATTCGGAGTACCCTCCTCTGTTTTGTGCATTTGTCTGCGTGGTGTTCAAGGTAGCCACTTCCGACATGATACCGTCTTGGGAAGCGGTAATATCACGTTGTTTGAATAGTTCGCTCTGAAAACCCAGCATCACTTTAAAGTTGTGCCCGCTTTCTAATGATTTGCCGTATTCGGTAAAGATGTTCGGATTGAAGAAATTACTCTTATAAGCATATTCTGTAACGCTGGAAGTTTGATTGGCAATAATGTAGGGATTTTTACTCACATCATAACCATAAACGGTTTGATAATCGGTATGGTCGAAATTATAGTTGGAACGGTAGTTCAATTCTACGTTAATTTTCCAGTCTTTGATGGGTTCCACGATGAAAGCAAGCTGGTGTGCCATCACGTCTTTTTGTGATTTATATCGGCCTCCTTCTGTTAATTGGTAAATCTTGGATTCGACAGTATAGAATCCGTTTGGGTCTACTACCGGAATGACAGGCCAGTAGCGACATACATCGAAATAGAATACATTACTTTTGATATCGCCTCCGGCAAATGAAGGAGCTTCATAATCCGTCCGGTTAAAACGCATACTATAACTTATTTTCAACCATTTGGTTAAGTCCGCATTGATTTTTGCAGTAAAGGAGTAGCGTTGTTTGTTATCATCTCCAAACTTCAAGAGACCTCCTTGGTCCAGATAATTCGCAGAAAGATAATATTGTATTTTATCCGTTCCACCATTTACGCTCAATGAATGCTCGTGGGTAAAGCTATTGCCAAATAACGTTTTTAACCAGTCGGTATTGCCGGTAGGCATCACGTCTTGCCGTTGGGGATCATCGAATGAATTCCATCTTCCCGCATCGGTCGGCCACATATATTGTGTGCTTTTTCCTGCCTGAAAATCCAGAATTTGTTGAAGTTTGGTGGCGCTATACATGGGAGTCTGTCCACCATTAGTTAACTGGTCATTGACTGCCAGAGCAAAATTGTATGAATCCGCCATTTCAGGCATATTCAAGGGAGATACAAAACGGAAGTTGTTATTATAGTTAACTACCGTTTTTCCCGATTTACCTTTCTTTGTTGTAATCAGGATGACTCCACCTGGTGCCCGCGAGCCATAAATGGAGGAAGCGGCTGCATCTTTCAGTACAGAAATATTCTCAATATCCTGTGGATTGATGGCGTTCATGTCTCCCTCCATACCGTCAATGAGCACCAATGGTTCTACCTTTGAACCAGCTCCAATTGTTCCAACACCACGAATATTGAATTTTTTGTCTGAACCTAAGGAGCCACCACCATCACCAGTAGAGATATTCATACCCGGAACCATACCTTGCAAAGCTTCTATGGTAGAGTTAACGGGACGTGCCGAAATTTCTTTTGCTCCTACCGTAGATACAGATCCTGTTACATTCACTTTCTTTTGTGTACCAAAAGCAACCACAACAACTTCATCCAATGTTTGTGTATTGTCTTTAAGGATGATATTCAATGATTGTCCTGTGAATTTGATTTCTTGAGTCTGATAACCAACAAAAGAGACTACAATAATATCTCCGGTTTTTACATTGTTTAAAGAGAAGTCACCGTTGATTCCGGTGATTGTACCGTTCGTCGTACCTTTGGCTACGACGGATGCACCGATGATGGTTTCACCTGCTGCATCTTTTACTACACCCTTACAAGTAGTACCCTGTTGTACAACGGAAACTTTTAGAGTGCTTTCACCAGTTTCCGGATAAGCTGCTTCTACTGACATTGTCAGTAGGAACAACAACATACTAACTGACTTTAGTTGTTTTAACATAGCATTGAATTTAGAGTTTTTCCTAGAATCCGGAATTACTTTTAATAAGTTCTTTCAGAACTTATTCCGTGCGTAAAACGTTGGATTCAAAGCCTTAAATTCAAAAAAAGAGTCATCTTTTAAGCGATCTTTTCTACTTGTTTTATACCCATTTTATATCTATTTCGTACCTGTTTGTGTTAGATGAAATAACAAGGATGATGAAATAAACAAGTAGTTTCATTTCAATATGAAGATAAAATACGGCTTTGGGTATTCTTAAAAAGAAAAAATGAATGAGAATTTGATATTATTTTTGAAAATACATGCTATGTATTAAAATATATTATATATTTGTGCCGTTAATTCTAATTTTATAAACCATCCTAGTTCTGAAAGAACTTATTTTTTCATCATTGATTACTGAACCCTAAAAGTGTCCTCCAATTGTAAGAGAGCTGTTTATTTGTGAGTTAGCTATTATCATTAATATGATTCCCGTATAGACTTATATACATAACTAGAATTTGGTAGATACCAATATCTGTATAAACAGTTGGGGCAGGTGTTTTTTTATTAGATTTACTTAGACAAATATGTGTTGGCTATGGAGTATCTATCATTACATCCGGCAATAAATAGCAGATGGCAACAGACGAAACAGGATAGTTACATATCTCCATCTTTTGGAAATGAAAGCTACTTTTTTCTTTTTAGAAATAGCCTTTTTAATTTGTTTCACAGCTTTATCAACGGGAGTAACCCAAAACAATCCTTCTCCTTTTGCCATAGCGGTGTCTACAAATCCGGGACGAATATCGGTAGTGTAAATAGAATAAGGAGATTTAGTTGCTTTTTGTCGTAATCCTTCCATATAGTTGATTTGATAGGCTTTCGACGCATTGTAGGCGGGAGCGATGCCACTGCCGCGTGTACCTCCAACAGAGGAAATAGTAACCAGATGCCCGCTTTTTTGCTGTTCGAAATATCGGAAACCCCAGTCTGCGATGTTGGTGAATCCTATCACGTTCGTTAGTAAGGTAGGTTCTTCCAATTGGTAGGAGAGTTCGGGATTTAGTTCTCCGGTCCCGGCACAGATAATCAATATATCCATTCCACCCATCTTTTGAGTGAGAGTTTTGAGGGATGAAATGGTAGCTTGTGTATCGGTGATGTCGCACACTTGATAGAATAGTTTGTCTTTGTCCCGGGCGCATACCTCTTCTAATAGATTTTCCCTGCGACCGGTAATGCCGATAAGATAATCTTCTTGAGAATAGACTTCTGCCAATCCGCGACCGATGCCGGAAGTTGCACCTATAATTATAATTTTTTTCATGAAATACAATATACTTTGTTTGCCCGCAAAAGTAAGGGTAGGGAATAAATAAACTCTTGATTGAAATCAAGAATTTATTTTTGTACGACTTTTCTTCGGATACGACTTAATGTTTCGGGACGAATCAGAAGATAGGAAGCCAGTTCTTTTAAAGTTATCAGTTTCAGTAAGTCGGGACAACAGTTGATAATTTCAAGATAGCGTTCTTCCGGTGTCAGGCTGTACATTGAAATCATCCGGTCGTAGACTTCCCACAATAACGTTTCTGCGATGCGACGCCCCAATTTTTGGTGAGCGTCGTTGGTATCGTAGAAGTCTGCCATTTGCTGATAATTGATTACGTATACCGAGCAGTCACACAAGGCTTGTATATCTACATTTGATTTGTCCTGTAACTGAAAAGCCGGATAGTTGCCAACAAAAGAATGATCGAAAGTATAGCCTACAATGCTGTTTTCGCCTACACTGTTGGTACAACAGTACCGGAAAGAACCGGAACTGACGAACCCCATTGTTTTGCATACTTCTCCCTGGCGGGAAAAGTAGTCTCCTTTCTTATAATAGGTCTGCTTCCCCTGTTGTAATACAAAATCTACAATAGGGGAGTAGTTGATGTGGGAAGTATATTTGTTGAAATCTTCCACAGCGTATGAAAATTAGCCTTCGTTTATAACCTGAAATCCGGCCTGTTTCAAATCTTCCCAATATCCGGGATATGATTTGGTAACGACTTGCGGATTGGCAATAAGTAAATTGGGATGGCGGATAATTGCCGGTGCAAATGCCATTGCCATCCGATGGTCTTCGTAGGTTTCAATCACCGGAGTTTCTTCCGGTTCACATCGTTCGCCATTCCACATTAATATACTGTCATTTTCTTCCTTGATCATATATCCCAGCTTTTTAAGCTCGGCTCGCAGGGCGGCAATACGGTCAGTCTCTTTTATTTTCAGGCTTTGTAATCCGGTGAAACGGAAAGGGATATTCAGCAAGGCACAGGTAACAACGAATGTCTGTGCCAAATCCGGAATGTCGACAAAGTCTTCTTCCAGTCTTTCCGGCGCTTTGCCTGTTTTTTTCAGTTTCACACCTTGCGATGTAAATTCGGTAGTTATACCTAAGCGTGAGAAAACTTCTGCTCCCCGGCTATCTCCCTGATAACTGTTATGAAACAACCCCAATAATTCAATTTCTGCTTTGGGAGATAGGGCGGCAATCTGATACCAATAGGAAGCTGCGCTCCAGTCATTTTCCACTTTGAAAGGAATGCTCTGATAGAGTTGTGGAGCAACGGAAATGCTACTGGGAGAAGTCCATGCGGCTTTGGCTCCAAAGTCCTGCATCAGTTGCAATGTAAGATTGATATAAGGACGGGAAATTATCTCACCGCTTAAATGCAAAGTCAAACCGTCTTTGAGTGCCGGACCTATCATCAATAGAGCAGATATATATTGGGAACTGACATTTCCTTTCAGTGTTATTTCGTTTCCTTTCAATTCTGCACCTTTGATGCGGAGGGGAGGATATCCTTCATTGCGGGTATACTCTATTTCAGCTCCTAATTCCCGAAGCGCATTGACTAATATCTGTATCGGACGTTGCTGCATACGGGCTGTTCCTGTGATTGTCCGTTCCCCCGGGGTCACACTTAAATAGGCGGTAAGGAAACGCATAGCAGTGCCCGCAGCCATGATGTCAATCGTCTCTTTCCCTTCGGTGAGAGCTTTTATCATCACCTGTGTATCGTCACAATCGGACAGGTTTTCAGGAGGATAAATACCTTTGCCCAGCGCATTGATGATTAATGCACGATTACTGATACTTTTAGAAGCCGGCAACTGGATAGTTGCTGTTACTACTGAAGGAGGGATGAGTTTATAGAGCATCATTTCTTGATCTATTCTTTGTTATGGTGTACAAAAGTAGAGATTTATTCGGAGACTTCCAACTGGTTTTGACTCTTGGCTAGGGAGTTGAGTCAATATCTGTATCTTCTTATTTATTCTTTTTACCATTAACAATGATTTGTATGGAAAGAAATTTTATATTTGCAATATACTAATAATAAGCTCACGAAACTAAAATCGTTGTGTGCCTTATTGTTTTATATTGATAAAATAGCAATAAATTAAAATGAAAATACCGAATATACGTTTACTCAACCAGCAGTTATTAAGTCCTCTTTTCTCTCAACCCAAGGAACTTGTGTCCTGGATGGGAGCTATGCAGGCACAGAATTATTCCATGGTTAAATG
The DNA here is from genome assembly GCF_003603455.1 of Bacteroides sp. AM37-9. Classification (NCBI taxonomy): domain Bacteria; kingdom Pseudomonadati; phylum Bacteroidota; class Bacteroidia; order Bacteroidales; family Bacteroidaceae; genus Bacteroides; species Bacteroides sp. AM37-9. The sequence continues at coordinate 87,470 of NZ_QTNF01000010.1, forward strand.
GGCAGTAGGAATGCGTTTGAAGTCAGCAACGATTCAGACAGTGGAAAAAGCGCTCCGTGATGGTGAAATCCTGCGGACTCATGTAATGCGTCCGACATGGCATCTCGTAGCAGCAGAAGATATCCGGTGGATGTTGAAACTTTCCGCCGGGCGTATTATATCTGCTAATGAGTCTTATGCGAAAGGGCATGACTTGGAAATTTCTGAAGAACTCTATACGAAAAGTCATAATCTGTTGGAGAAAATTCTTTGTGGGAAGAAAAGCCTGACGAGGCAGGAGATTGCCGAGCATTTTAACCGTTCGGGGATTGTAGCGGATAATCATCGTATGACCCGCTTTATGGCTCGTGCGGAGCAGGTGGGGATTGTATGTAGTGGGGAAGATAAAGGAAGTAAATGTACGTATGCGCTTTTGGAAGAGCGTGTTCCACCGGTGCCGGAATTGACCAAAGATGAATCTTTGGCTCGTTTGGCTAGAAGCTATTTTCGTAGTCATGCTCCTGCTGTTTTGCAAGATTTTGTCTGGTGGTCGGGGCTGCCTATTACAGATGCACGTCAAGCTATTTATTTGATTGATTCGGAATTAACGGCAGAAGAATGGAATGGACAGACATGGTATATTCATGAAGATTGCCGGACTCGTGGAAAAGTTACCGGCAGTTTGCATCTTCTTCCTTCTTATGATGAATATTTGCTTGGCTATAAAGACCGGACAGACGTTTTACCTAAAGAGCATTACTCGAAAGCATTTACCAATAATGGTCTGTTTTATCCGATTGTTCTTCATGAAGGACAAGTGATAGGAAACTGGGATAAGTCTGTTAAAAAGAGAGGCTCATTGATAGAACATTCATGGTTCCGGTTGGATGATTGTGTTGATGAAGGTGCGTTGGACCGTGAGAAAGATAAGTATATACGGTTTTGGCGATAATATATGAAAAAACGTATATTTTATCGTTGTATAATTCTATATATGCAGTATATATTTAGGCATGAGTTGAAAATGAGAAGGATTTGCTGTTTTCGAATTTAGAAAAGAAATAAATCGATTGCGTTTTGGGACAATTTGTTTTAGTCTGCGTCTTTTATAGAATAGATGTATAGAACTTGCCTTTGTTTTGTCTCAATTTGATATGTGGAGTGTTGGCTGTTTCAGGTGTAGGTTAGCTCTGGGATAGCACTTAAAATAAAGTTTTATATGCTCCTTTTAAAGGAATAAAGTGTTTCTCACCGATCAATGAGTCGTTCCTTTAAAAGGAACTGGTTATTCCTTTTAAAGAAACGATTGTCAATAAGTTTATTTATAGTGTATCTTTTGACTGTTTTTGAATAAAAAACTCCTCTGAAACTGTATATTCTTGCATTATTTTATACAACAGAACTGCTGGAAGAGGAAATCCGTGTGATGCTATTTATACTCATCATATTAAAAATAGAACATTTAAAGTAAGATATACTACCATATTTATATTATAAAGAGCTTTCTCTCTATTTAAATAAATAGCATCAGGACTGATTTTTATTTGTTCATTTGCCTTTTTGCCCATTCCAGCCTTCGTTGATCGGCTAATGGAGTCACTTTAAACTCTTCGAATGTAGCGGTGAACCCTTTCCCGTCCGGACAAGCTCCCATTAATCCTACCATGACAGGACAATTATCTTGCAACCAACACGTGCGCATCATAATATATTCTTTGTCGTCACGTGAGAAAAATATTTCTACTGCATCCAGGCGACGGACTGCTTTTATCCATATCGAACGGGGAGCATCCGGCAATTGTACTACACTCCAGTCGCTAGTCCGATGCGTAACTACGGCACTTACATTCTGTTTGCCATCAACGTATTCCACACCTGCTTTTATCCAGTTTTCATGGTCGATGCGCAGCATTAATCCCATTTGGTCAAAGGTGGTGACATAGTTGCCGGTTATCTTTACTTTGGCTTCAAATTCTCCACCATAAGTCGCATAATAGAAAGGTCCGTCGTCCACTGTGAACCCATAATGAGAAATCCTCCAAAAGTCTGTTTTTGCAGGAACATCCATCACTAAGGTTTTGCCATCTTTTATTTCCCATTGTTGAGGCTCGTTCAGCCAATTCATTTTATTCAAACTTTGTGCCATAGAAGAAGTTGTTACTGCCATAAAGGCTATTGACATCATTTTGATTTTTAAATGTTTCATGATCATTTCTTATTTGATTATCTTTATCTTTGTGGTGCAAAGATAGGTCATACCTCCGTGTGCAACAATACTGAATAATAACCATTTTATAAGATGGACGTATTACAAAAGGAAATAGATGAAGTTTATGCGACACAACTGATAGCCGATGAAATATTGGACAATGGAGTTGTAGAGCAACATCAACGCTTTATTCATTCATTGACGGAGATTAATGGTGGATGTGCTGTTATTTCAGATCTTTCGAATAGGAAAAGTTACATTGCCGTTCATCCTTGGGCGCATTTTCTAGGCTTAACTCCCGAAGAAGCTGCTTTGAGTGTGATTGATTCTATGGATGAAGATTGTATTTATCGGCGTATTCATCCTGAAGACTTGGTAGAAAAGCGGTTATTGGAGTATCAGTTTTTTCAGAAGACCTTTTCGATGTCTTCCGAAGAACGGTTGAAGTACCGGGGAAGATGCAGAATACGTATGATGAATGAGAAAGGAGTCTATCAGTATATTGATAACCTAGTGCAGATAATGGAAAATACTCCTTCCGGAAGTGTATGGTTGATTTTTTGTCTTTATACCTTGTCTGCAGATCAACGAACGGAGCAGGGGATATGTCCCACTATTACCCATATGGAACGTGGAGAGGTCGAAACGCTCTTTTTTTCGGAAGAACATCGCAATATCCTATCCGAACGCGAAAAGGAAATACTTCGCTGTATACGTAAAGGACTATCTAGTAAAGAAATAGCAGCTGCCCTTTATATTAGTGTGAATACAGTCAATCGACACCGGCAGAATATTTTGGAGAAACTCTCTGTCAGTAATTCGATAGAAGCGTGTCGGGCTGCTGAATTGATGAAACTGTTGGATTTGTAATCCAATAAGATGGGTTAAAGGGTGAATAACCAAAGGATGAAGCCGAAGAATGCGATGGTTGAGAGGATAGCCACGATTACGCCTATCGCCACTCGGAACACTCCGTTTACTATCTCCGTGATGACGCCCCAAAGGATGCCCAATATCCCGAAGGCGGTGCGCACGATTAAACCGCATATCGCAAGTCCTATGTATTGCGCCACTTGTCTGAAATTTGCCGTTGCCATCATATCTTCGCTGTTTTGATTTTTTTGTTTTTAATGCGGATTCAAGAGCTGAGGGAGTTGAGTTTCAAACTATCTTATCTGCCTCTCGTTTATCCGACACTTTTTTTAATGCGTCTTTCTGTCGCATCGGTCGTTTTCGTTTCGGGTGCTTAAAAAGGTAGGGATTAGGGAATGCAAGGTTTTTCGGGAAAAATACTACCCGCAGTGCTGGAGATTTTTCCTGAAAACAGGAGGCTTGACCTTGCTTTCCCGTCCAATCCCGGAATTACCTTTGCGCCCAGAACGGAAATGACTGCCTGATGCGGCTCACTGAAAGGCGCGGAAATGGAGGTAAACGGAAGTGGAGGCAGATTAGACAGAAAATTTCAAAAGAGAAATCCGTGAAAAAAAGAAGTCCACAAAAGAAAAAGGGAGATAGCCGGAAGCGTGAAACCGGGCAAACCACCGTGTGGAAAGTATGGTTTTATATATCCGGCAGGACGTGTCCGGTCGGAGATATAAAATCATTCTTTCAGGTTTGCCTGCCGTGGGTGACGGCTTGTTCCATTCATGGAGCGGGCGGTCATGCACGGCTTTCCGCTTCCGGCTCAAATGGACAGCGAAAAAGAAAAACCGTCCGAAATCCGTAAAAGCACCTCTCTGGCATAAGCGCAAAAGAAATGGGCCTTGCATCATCAGTCTAAACTTCTGTTTAGGCGTGAGGCAAAGCCCTTTTCTCCGCTTATGCGGTAGTCGGCATACGTTCGTCCAAAATCTCTTTGGGCGATGGTGTGCCGACGGACAAAACCGCTTTTACGGAAAAACTTATATGTGAGGATAAAAAATCAGGAGATTTATTTCTAAATCTCCCGTTTAATTTCTATTTTTGCATACGAAGAGTTCTTTGAAGGTTACGCAACGCGCAGAAGGATAATGCAGTAGATAACTAACTAATTCGTAACCTATTACTATCATGAGCAATTAACCTACGCTCATTTCCAATAAATTACACTCTTTTCGTAACTTCCAGAGGCAAAGTTACAATAAAAAGAGGAATAAAGGCAGACGGTTTGTTTTTAGAACCGAATCTCCATTTAATTTCATAGAAATCTCTATCTTTGTTACTCGTTTTTTTGAGTTTGAATTTTAATTGGATATACAATAATGAAAATAGGAGATAAAGTACGCTTTCTTAGTGAGGTAGGCGGTGGAATCGTAACTGGATTCCAGGGAAAGGATTTTGTGTTGGTAGAAGATGTAGATGGGTTTGATATTCCGATGCCGATACGCGAGTGTGTCGTGATTGAAACAGATGACTATAATATGAGGCGTAAACCCGGTTCGTCTGCGCCGAAACCGGAAGAACCTGTTAAACCGGTAAAACCGGAGATGCCTGTTATTCAACGTCAGCCGGAGGTGCGTGGAGGAGATACTTTGAATGTATTTCTGGCTTATGTGCCCGAAGACGCAAAAGCGATGATGACTACTCCTTTTGAAACTTATCTGGTAAATGATAGCAATTATTATTTGTATTACACTTATTTGAGTGCAGAAGGAAAAGCATGGAAGAACCGTTCGCATGGTTTGGTGGAGCCTAATACAAAATTGCTGTTGGAAGAGTTCACCAAAGATGTATTGAATGATATGGAGCGGGTGGCTGTTCAGTTGATCGCTTTCAAGGACGGTAAGCCTGCGGCTATCAAACCGGCTGTTAGTGTGGAGATACGGATCGATACCGTGAAGTTCTATAAACTTCATACCTTTAGCGATTCTGATTTCTTTGAAGAACCGGCTTTGATTTATGACATTGTGAAAGATGATATGCCTGCCAAACAAGTATATGTTTCGGCGGAGGAGATTCAAGAGGCTCTGCTGCAGAAGAAATCTGTAGATAAACCGAAGTCACAACCTATTGTGAAACCAAACCATACTACTCATGGCGGAAAGAGCGGAATTATTGAAATAGATCTTCATATTGATTCTTTGCTGGATGATACTCAAGGGATGGGCAATGCTGAAATACTGAATTATCAATTGGATAAGTTTCGCGAAGTGATGGAAACTTATAAGAATAAGCGTGAACAGAAGATTGTCTTTATTCACGGCAAGGGAGATGGGGTACTTCGAAAGGCTGTCATTGATGAATTGAAACGGAAATATAGTAATTGCCGTTATCAGGATGCTTCTTTCCAGGAATATGGGTTTGGGGCTACGATGGTGACTATTAAATAAATATCACTGTCTCCAAGGATACAAACACATGGATAAAGAACAGCTAAAAAGGCTACGTTTAGGTTCATATCGTGATTTTGATGCATTATATAAAATGTATGCAGGGAATCTGTATGGCTTTGTGTTAGGAATGACACGTTCTGCTGATTTGGCTGGTAGTATTGTCCAGGACACTTTTATAAAGGTCTGGATCAATAGAGAGCTTATTGATCCGGATCTTTCTTTTAAATCATATTTGTTCAAAATATCCCGGAATCTGATTATTGATGAATTCCGCAAGCGACTTAGTGAACCCCTTTTTGAAGACTATCTGAATTATTGTGATGAGGCTGTATTAAGTACTCCTACCGAGATTGAAAGAAAACTGGATTTTGATCTTTTTGTAGAAGAATTAAATCGGGCAAAGGAGAAATTGACTTCGAGGCAACGAGAAATCTTTGAGATGAGTAAGGAGGAAGGATTAACCTCTTCAGAGATAGCTAGCAAATTGGGAATAAGTGAACAAACTGTCTATAATCAACTTTCTACAGCCTTACGGCTTCTAAAGAAGGAAATAAAAGGTACTCTTCTCTTCTTTTTCACTCTTTTTTTTTATTGATCGAAAAAAACTAATTTTTTCATAGTAGATTATATTAGCGGTTTCGTATTAACTATATAGAAACAGCTAATATATGGAAAGAAAGACACATACTTTATTAGAAAAATTTGTGCGTAATTCTATCACTTCTCAAGAAGGTAAAGAATTAAAGGACTCTGTTGCAAAGATGTCTGACGAAGAATTAACGCAAACATTGTCAGATGTTTGGGAAAATTATGGAACATCGGTTACCGTGCCGGATGGTGTTAGTCATTTTATGAAAAAATTAAGCCCGGCAGCCCATTCCCATCAGCCTCATTTCTTATATACTTTTCTCAAAGTTGCGGCTGCGGTTATCATACCGGTTTTGCTAGGAACTCAAATATATTTCTATTATAATAATGAAAAACTAAATAGTCTGTTAAATTCGCAGTTGACAGTACAGGTAGAGAGTGGAGACAAAACGGAGCTGATATTGCCGGACGGTACGAAAGTTTATCTGAATGCTACTACTTCTTTTTCATACCCCTCTGATTTCGGATTAAAAAATAGAAGTGTATATCTTTCAGGAGAAGCTTATTTGGAAGTTGCCAAAGATGCGAAGAAACCATTTTATGTACACACGGAGAATGTGAATATTGAAGTGTTAGGTACAAAGTTCAATATCTGTGCTTATCCTGAACAAGAACATGTGGAAACGATGCTGATAGAAGGGAGCGTCAAACTGACCACTACAGGTGATCGTGCTCATGCAATTGTTATGAAGCCGCATGAAAAGGTAGTTTATAGTAAATTGAGTGATTCATTGTATGTTTCACCGACATCTGGTGAGTTTGAAACTGCTTGGATGAGAGGAGAATTAGTATTTCGGTCAACTTGTTTCTCAGACATCATGAATAAACTGGAAAAACGTTATGGAATGAAAATTGAAATATTAGAGAATGAGTATAATTCGGACTTGTTTACCGGAAGTTTTAAAGAAGATAATATTTATGATGTATTGAAGATCCTTCAAATGCATTATGATTTTACCTATATGGAGAAGGATGGTAAAATAGTGATTCAATCAGAGTAATAACTTTAAATAAAATAGGATGAAAGAAAGAGCACCATAAAAAAAGGAACCGAAAAGTTGGCAGACTAACGGTTCCCCTCTAGTTAATACAATTGTGAGTACTATTATAGTATTAACCTTATATGATAATATAATGAAAAATGTCAAGAAAGAGTATAACTCTTCTAAATGCAACTTTTACAAAAGTAGCAATAATTATTTGATTCTGTTTTATATCTTTTTATTTTTTATTCCATTGAGTTTGTTTGCGCAACAACAGAATGAAAAAGAATATATAACATTGTCTGTGAAAAATACAAGTATACAGCATGTTTTAAATCAAGTTGAAAAGGAGACTGTATACAGGTTTACTTATCGTGATACTGATTTAGCAAAGGTTGGAAAAATAACTATTTCTGTAAAACAAATGCCTGTTGAAACTTTCCTGAAAAAGATACTTTTATCTACAGGGTTGACATATCGAAGAAATGGAAATTCATTTGCTATTATCAGAGAAAGCAGGAAAGATAATAAGAAAGACGACGTAAGAATAATCAGCGGAATAGTGACGGATGGTTCCGATAATACACCATTGATTGGAGCCAGTGTTAAGATTAGGGGGAAAGACGTAGGCGTAATAACAGATTTGGACGGAAAGTTCTCTCTTCCGGAATGTACGAATAAAAGTGTATTAGAAGTTTCTTATATTGGTTACGATAAGCGTTTGCTCCCTGTAGGAGATTTGGGATTTATTGAAGTGAAAATGGGATCCTCCAATGAATTGGAGGAAGTGATTGTTGTGGGTGCCGGAACTCAAAAGAAAGTGTCTGTGACAGGTTCTATTGCTACTGTAAAAGGGTTAGAACTACGAGCCCCCAGTTCTTCTTTAACAAGTAATTTTGCTGGAAAATTAGCGGGAGTTATTTCATCTACTACTAGTGGAGAACCAGGTTCTGTATCCGAATTTTATATTCGTGGAGTTGGAACTTTTGGTGGACGGGCCACTCCATTGATTCTTATGGATGATGTGGAAATATCAGCTGGTGATTTGGACCGTATTCCCGCTGAATCAATCGAGAGTTTCTCAATTTTGAAGGATGCCTCTGCCACTGCTATTTATGGTGCACGTGGTGCAAATGGAGTTATGTTGATTACTACTAAAAAGGGAATGGAGAATACTCGTACAAGAATTAACGTAACAGTAGAGAATTCTTTTGTGAAACCGATGAACCGGGTTGAGTATGTGGATGGGCCTACGTGGATGAATTTGTATAATGAAGCTCTGACTACACGTACTCCATCGGCTACTCCTAAGTATTCTGATGAAGTTATAGAGTATACTCGGAATGGAATCAATCCCTATGTTTATCCGAATGTAGACTGGTATGGTCTGATGTTTAAGGATTTTAATATGAATCAGCGTGCAAATATCAATATGCAGGGTGGTGGTTCTAAAGTAACTTATTATATGGGAATTCAGGCAAATCATGATACAGGTTTACTGGATGTACCGAGCACCTATTCTTTTGATAGTAACATCAACGATTGGAATTATATTTTTCAAAATAACATATCTTATAAACCTACTTCTACCACAAAGATAGATTTGCACCTGAATGCACAGTTTGGAAACCAGAAAGGTCCTGGTATTTCTACCACTGACATATTTAATGCTGTTTATAATGCCAATCCGGTGGCTTTTCCTGCCACCTATCCGACAGAAGAAGGCGATAATCATATTCGGTTTGGTAACTCGATACTTACCGGGTCGACTGTGAATGTAAATCCCTATGCTGCTATGATGAGTTCATTTAGTGAGAGTAACTATTCTACTATAAATGCTTCTTTGCGTATCAGCCAAGAGCTTGATTTTATTACTAAGGGGTTGAGCGCAACGGTACTTGTAAATATGAAAAGCCACAGTAGTTCTTCATACACAAATACACTTTCCCCTTATTTTTATAAAGTGATGGATTATACCTGGGATCCCTCTGATCCGGAGTTTTTCTATCTTGAGTTATTACAGAAAGGAACAGATTATATTAAACAGGGGACGATCAATCGTTATTCTGACAGAACCTTTTATTTTGATGCACGTGTTAATTATAATCGACGTTTTGGTGAAGACCATACAGTTTCCGGTATGTTAATGTATATGCAGCGTGAGTATCGCAGTGATGTATTGCCACAGAGGAATCAAGGATTATCCGGACGTTTTACCTACGATTATCAGAATAAATATTTTGCTGAATTTAATTTTGGTTATAATGGAACGGAACGTTTGGCTAGCGGACATCGATTCGAGTTTTTTCCAGCAATGTCATTGGGTTGGGCGGTGAGTAATGAAAGTTTCTGGGAGCCCCTTTCAACAGCTGTAACTCACTTCAAAATTCGTGGCTCTTATGGTCTTGTAGGAAGTGATGAAACAGGACTTTTGGCTGGTGCCGCTCATTTTTTGTATATTAATAATGTCAATATCGATGGAAGCGGAATATTCTCTACCGGTCCTTATGATGGAGTTTATATATCTAAAAAAGGTCCGGGAATAGAAGGATATGCAGTGGAGAATGCTTCGTGGGAACGTGCTAAAAAATTTGATATTGGAGTAGATCTAAATCTTTTTGATCAGGTGAGTATCACTTTCGATTATTTCCATGACCGTCGCGACCGTATTTTGCAGAAGCGTGGTTCATGGCCGGTTATTATGGGATATGCTCATGCTACTCCATGGAGCAATATTGGGAAAGTGGATAATAAAGGCTTTGAATTAAGCGTGAACTGGAAGAAAGAAATAATAAAGGATATGTTTGTAGATTTACGTGGTAATTTTACGTATACACAAAATAAATATGTGTATAATGACGAACCGGATTACCCTTATGTATGGCAAACGAAAACAGGTAAACCTCTGTCATGTACATATGGCTATATTGCAGATGGGTTATTTGAAGATGAGGATGATATACGGAATAGTCCTTCACAAAAGAATTTGGGGAGTACAGTAATGCCTGGTGATATAAAATACAGGGATGTGAATGGTGATGGTGCTATTACGACAGAGGACCAAGTTATGTTATCTCGTTATGGAGGTATACCTCGTATTCAATATGGGTTTGGTTTGAACTGGACATATAAGAACATTGATTTCGGTGTTTTCTTCAATGGTTCCGCCCAACGTACACTAATGATAGACAACATTGCTCCGTTCTGTTCAGACGTAGGGAATCAGGACCGGAATCTGATGAAATTTATAGCCGATAATTATTGGTCGGAAGCCAGTCCTAATCCGGAGGCTGCTTATCCCAGATTGGGAGTCAATAATTCTCAAGTAGCTAATAATATGAAACCTAGTAGTTTCTGGATGCGTAATGGTAATTTTTTACGTTTCAAAACGTTGGAATTAGGATATTCTTTTTCGTTTTGCCGCATCTATCTTAGTGGAGATAATCTGGCGGTATGGAGTCCGTTTAAACTTTGGGATCCGGAATTGTCCTATAGTGCTTATCCACTACAGCGTGCTATTAATATCGGGGCTCAGTTTACTTTTTAATCAGTTAGAAATACTTCAATAATAATATAGACTATGAAGATCATTCAACACATGTTATATTGGGCAAAAATAATATTGCCGGTCTGTTGTTTTACAGCTTGTAATTATTTGGATGTGGTACCTCCTGAAACGGCTGATTTTGATGATACGATGCGTGATAAAGATGATGCTATCGGCTTTCTTTATTCATGCTATTCAGGTACAAATTATAGTGCACCCTGTAATAATTTGGGCGCATTGGAGAGTTCTACAGATGAATTTGTGAATCCATTATTGTGGGGGTATCTGGGACAACAAGTTAGTTGGGACCAACTTTCGTCTACTTATGTTTCAAATTGGGGCCCGGCTGCTTTACCTTGGAATTCTTGTTATGATTATCTGGGGCATTGTCATTTGTTTTTAAAGACATTGGATGAACTGAATCCGGTTGGTGTTTCTCAGAATGACAGGCAGCGTTGGAAAGCTGAAATTTTGTTTTTACAGGCATATTATCATTTCCGTTTGTTGGAAGCATATGGTCCTATTCCTATAATCGAACATTACTATTTGCCGAATACACCTAAGTACGAATTTCCCGGGCGCTCTCATTTTGATTATTGTGTCGATAAGATAGTGGGTTGGTTGGATGAAGCCGCTAAAGTTTTACCTGCAACAGTGGATGTCAATGATTTGGGACGTGCTACTTCCGTTGCCAGTAAGGCTTTGAAGGCTAGGGTACTTTTATATGCAGCTTCTCCTTTATGGAATGGTGGCTTTCCTTTTACAGGATGGAAAAATACAAACTATGAAACACCGGGGTATGGAAAGGAATTGGTGAGCTTGAACTATAGCCGTGATAAATGGGTACGTGCCAAAACGGCATGTCAGGAGGCATTGGATCTAGCACTGGCTGAAGGAGGAAGGGCTTTGTTTGATCTGCAGACTTCAGAGAGCCTTCGAACTATGCATCAATTGAATCTACCCAATATCCCGGGTACGAGTGATGATTTTAAGAAAAAGGTTATGCAAATGCGCTATATGATGTGTTCTGCAGAAACGGAAGGAAATCGGGAAGTGATTTGGGGAATAGTGACTGATAGGTTAAGTACTAATGCAGTAGAAGCTGTTCCTCATTGGGTAGTAACAAAGAATGATGGTTCTGCTTGGGGAGGTGTATGTGCGATGTCTCCATTACTTTATGCTGTGGAGCATTTTTATACGGCTGACGGAAAACTACCGGAAAATGATTCGCAATTGTCAAAAGATAGCTGGTTCGAATCTGCCGGATATGCAGGTAGAGAAGATATTATAAAATTGAATACGAAACGTGAACCTCGTTTTTATGCATGGCTATCGTTTGATGGTGATGAATTTGGACAGAAGATATGTGATGGTTCTCCCCTCATTGTACAAGTGAGAAATTCTTTAAAGCAGGGATATAATCCGAGTAAGTTTAACCGGGATAATTGTACAACTGGATATTTCCTGAAGAAATGGGCAGCTCCTGATTTGACATTTCGGAAGGATGGTGGGTATAATTATCGTTCAGTACCTACTCCTTTCATTCGGCTGGCAGAGTTATATTTGAGTTTGGCTGAATGTCATGCTGCTTTAGGCGAGCAACAGCCTGCGTTGGATAATTTGAATGAAGTGCGGGAACGTGCAGGTATTTCTGCAATAGGAGCAAAAGATTTAAATGAAATGCCGTTGATGGATTGGATACGTAATGAGCGTTTTGTTGAATTGTTTGCTGAAGGGCACCGTTATTACGATGCACGTCGCTGGATGATTGCTCCACAATTATTTAAGGCGGGAGTTCGTGAAGGATTGAATGCAATAGAAAAGGAGAATCCTACTTTTGAAGAGTTTAATCGACGGACGAAAGTGGATCAGCCATTTCAATGGGATGATCGTATGTATTTGCTTCCTGTCAATGCTAGCGAAATTTATAATAATCCGCATTTGAAACAAGCTCCTAAATATTAATTTGAAAAATGCTGAAGTATGAAAAAATATATTCTGAATATCTGGTTGTTAGGATGTCTGGGTCTGTTTCTATCTTGTAATGATCTGGATGGAAAGTATGACGAACTGGTTCCGGATGAATATCATAAGATTTTATCAATAAAGGAAACTGGTTCGCAAGAGGTTATCATGTCTGTGGAAGAAGAGACATACGAGTATCAGTTGACAGTGATAAAAGGTGGTTTGCGCAAAGATTTGGAAGCAAATGCTTTTTTGGAAGTACTAACACAGGATGAAGTAGATGTGGAGTATAATGATAAACAAGGGACTAATTATCGGGTCTTGTCCAAGGATATGTATGTGATAGTAGATGAGGCTGTATCTATTTTGGGGGATGAAACAGGAAAAACAATTCGTGTTACTTTTAAACCTAAGAAAATCTATGGTGCTATTAAAGAGGGAGGAGCTAATGTCGAATATGTGTTGCCGGTACATTTAGTTAGTGCTAGCGATTCAGTTAATGCTGATAAAAATAAAGTATTACTTCGATGCAATGTGTCTCCTGTAGTCGTATCGTTTGGAGAGAGTAGAGAACAACTGATATTAAACAGTGCTGAAACTTATCATGTAGTACCGGTTAGTATTGTGAAGAAAGGTGCATTGGCTACTGATATACAATTGGATTTAATTTCTCAAGCTGATTTGGATGAAAAATATGGTATTCCTGAAGGAATACCATATAAAGTTTTGGAATCTGATATGTATGAATTGCCGAATAGTCTTATTTCAATGGGGGAATCTGCCACAAGTATTGTTGCTAATATAACTTTTTATCCGGATAAGATTTATGAAGCTAAGAAGAATAATAGTGGAGTGATTTATGTGCTGCCTATCAGATTATTAGCTCTTTCTGAAACTGCAAATACAGATAAAGATGAAATGTTATTGATTTGTGGTTTCCATACTTATACCAATGCAGAAGTGACGGATAAATCGAAGTGGAAAGTTGCTTATGGAACATTGACTTATGAACCATGGGGACATGCTTATTCTTATCTGTTCGATGGTAATGCCTCTAATAATTTCGGTTGGATGGGATATGTGAATGATAGTCATGGTGGAAATTATGGAAATCCGTATGTTGTAATTGATCTTGGATATCCTTATTTCATAGCACAATTAGGTGCGTTCTCCAAATGGGATGTAAAAGCTGGTGGTGCTAACTTCTATATTACTACCGATGATGTAAATGCTGCCCTGTCTGATAATGACTGGAATATACTTTCGGGGTATCAGGGAGAAGGAGAAGAATATCGGGGACTGCATAATCGCCTGAAAGAGTATGACGCTACTGTCAACTGGATCAAAGTTGCTTCTATTAGTTTCCCGGAAGATGGTCTGTATTGGGGAGAAATACCGAATGATATGCTTGATAATCAGTTGAAAACTAGATATGTGAAGATGGAAGCTATTCCAAGTGGAAATGCTGATCGTACGGCTATTTGGGAGTTTTCTATGAAGAAAGTGACTTCTGTTGACGGACAACCAATCGATTAAAATAATATTCCCATCATTGTATGGATATGATGATTACGATGATGGGATTTATAAATATACATTTTATGTTCTTGCATTTAAATATACAAAGAATGAAAATTGCTAAACTAGTTTTTTTATTTGTGGGGTTATTACTATTCTGTGAAATGGATGGACAGTCTCGTTGGCAGATTCAACCGGACCAATCGATAGAATGGAGTATAGGACAGAATATTCCCCACTATGATCATATAGAAATGGGGGGTGAAATGGTCGCTACCGTGCTTCGTTATGGTGTGAATGCTGATGGTACTTTTTCCTTGGAACGTTCGGTGGTATGGCCTATGTTGCGTACGATTCCTAATGATACTCATGCTAGCTTGACCCGTCGTTTTTCTGTTGATTTTTTGGCTATGTTACAGGTAAATGGATTAACCTTGAATAATGAGCAGGTAAAGTCAATACGATTGGATGGAAAGTTGACGGTAGTCAGTGAGTTTACAGTCGGACATACAAGAGGAACCAAGGCAGGCGGAGAGCTTGTTCCTGCGATAGAATTAACTCGCGTCTTTTTTCCTTCTGTTGACAAGCCGATGTTGTGCGAGCGATATACTGTTAAGAATATGGGAAATGAAAAGGTGGAAGTATTGCTTCCTCATTCTCGTGTTGTGTATCAGACAAAGTCGGATCAGGGAGTGGATGGAAGTTATACATTAGTGGCTTCTACTGTTGTAGGTAAAGAGGACGTATTTTTGCTTGGAAGTGGTGAATCCATCACTTTTGGGGCATCGATTCAGGCTTATAAAAGAGGTCAGACGGAACTATTGCCGAATATAGATGCAGAATTTAGTTCACGAGATAACTTTATAAAACAAGTGTGGAATAATCTGGATTTTTGTTCTCCTGATACAACCTTGAATACGGCTTTTGCTTTTGCTAAAATCCGTGCATCGGAAAGCATTTATCGTACAAGTGGCGGGTTGATGCATGGGCCGGGCGGTGAAGCTTATTATGCAGCTATTTGGGCAAACGATCAGGCGGAATATGTTAATCCTTTTTTTCCTTTTCTTGGGTATGAAACGGGTAATGAGGCGGCTATCAATTCTTATCGGCATTTTGCACGTTTTATGAATCCTGAATATAATCCGATTCCGAGTTCAATAATAGCAGAAGGAAAAGATATTTGGAATGGTGCCGGTGATCGTGGAGATGCGGCGATGATTGCTTATGGTGCAGCACGTTTTGCTTTGGAGTTAGGAGACATTAACGTTGCAAATGAATTGTGGCCTTTGATAGAATGGTGTCTGATGTATTGTAAACGAAAACTTAATGATGAAGGTGTGGTAATTTCAGATACCGATGAGATGGAGAATCGCTTCCCGGCAGGAGATGCAAATCTTAATACATCTACTTTGTACTATGACGCTCTTCTTTCTGCCAGCTATTTAAGTGAAGAACTGGGAAAGCCTGTGTCACTATCTAATGGATACCGGAAAGAAGCAAAAATACTAAGAAAGAATATAGCCCGCTATTTTGAAGCGAATATAGAAGGGTATGAAACATACCGTTATTATAAAGGTAACGATCTACTTCGTTCTTGGATATGCGTGCCATTGGTGGCTGGTATCTTTGACCGTAAGGAAGGGACTGTCAATGCATTGCTCTCTCCACATCTATGGACGGAGAATGGTTTATTGTCGCAAACGGGCACTTCTACTTATTGGGATCGGCCTGCTTTATATGCTTTAAGGGGTATTTATGCTGCTGGTGAGCGTGAGAAAGCAACCCGGTATTTACAACGTTATTCCGCACAACGATTATTAGGTAATCATGTACCTTATCCGATAGAAGCCTGGCCGGAAGGTAATCAGCGCCATTTGTCTGCAGAAAGCGGTCTTTATTGTCGAATTATCATAGAGGGTATGTTTGGCATCCGTCCGACGGGGTTACATACATTTGTGTTGACCCCCCAACTACCGGATGAATGGGATTTTATGGAACTCAAAAATGTGTACGCGTTTGATACAAAACCTTTTGATATTCGTGTCATTCGGAATGGTAATGGGATTAAGATATTAATAAAGAGAGAAGGTAAGATTTGGAAATCATACTCTTCAACGGTTGGAAAATCCGTCCAAGTACGATTAAAATAATATAATAACCATCTAATAAATATTATAATGAAGAATTTTAGTTATCGTCTATGCCTTATATATTTCTTGCTGTTTGTTATGGTATCAACAGTTAGTAGTGCTTGTAGCAATGAAGAACGAACTTCAGTAGTAAAGAATGAAGAAGATGAGGAGTTTGTTGATAATATTTCGGGAGAGAAATATGACTATACAAAAACCGGGAAACCGGAACGTCCCTATATGCTTTCTTATCATACTTCTATGTTGATGAAAATGTTTCTTGCGCAACCTGACCTTCAAGGAGGTACTATTAAGAAATTGGGATATAATGATGTATTAGATAATGTGAAGAAGATTGATAATCTAACGCGTGGTATTACAAAAATACTATATCTCGTGGGGTGGCAATTTAATGGACATGATGACAAATATCCAGCCTTTAATGTATTTAATGAAGCACTAAAAAGACCGGAAGATAAGACTGCGCGTGATAGTTATCTTTGGTTGAAAAAAGAGGCTGCCAAGTATAATACAATAATTTCTGTTCACATCAATTTGACGGATGCTTATACGAATAGTCCGTTATGGCATACGTATGTGAAACAAGATTTGCTTTGTCGAAATGCGGACGGCACTTTTTTACAATGGGGATCTTATAATAATATGCCTAACTTTCAAGTATGCCTGGTTAATGAATGGAAGAAAGGATATACCAAGAAACGTATAGACGAAGTGATAGAACTGCTGGATCTGACTTCCTCAAAGACTGTGCATATTGATGCATTTGAACCGCGCGAAAGTCCTTATCACGGGTATTCGAAAGAAATGACGACTGAAGTAATGAGGAAGATTTTTCGTTATTGGCGCGATAAGGGGATAGATGTAACAAGTGAGTTTTATAAGGGGTATCAACGTACTGATGCTTTTTATGGTTTACAACCGGCAGCGTGGTATAGCGATCTGACGGCTGAAGAACGTTGTACAATTAGTCCGGAACTGGCTTGTGGAGGACGTAGTGGTTTGTATGGAACTATATGGGATACAGCTTTCCTGTTTGGTGATAATATGCATGGCGAAGAAATAATAAGTACAAATACGAATTTTACGGAATTTAAAAAGCAATTCTGTATCACTACTTTGCAATGGGCTTACTTGAATAAATATAAAGTAGAAAGTTATAATGCTGATACTAAAACCGTAATCTATTCTGATGGATTAGTTGTAAACGGACAAAATAAAACGCTTATAAAAGACGGAAACCTGGTACGTCGGGATAATAATTTGTTTATTCCTGTGACATGGATAAAAGACCACAAGGAGATTATCGCTTTTTCAGAGAAAGGCTACTCTGCTATGAAATGGACATTGCCTTCTGATTGGACTGGAATAAAACAGGTGACAATATATCCTGTAACCGAGAATGGGTTAGGGAGTGCCCAAATTTTAGCGGTTAGCAATGGACAGATCACTCTGACACTGAATGCAAACGAAATGTATTCAATCCAACCTGTGGAATAAAAATAAAATCATCATTTAATATTTAAACTCTATATGAAGATTATAAAATCCTGGATTTTTCCGGGAGTATTAATGGTTTTATTATTGTTAAGTTGCAATAATAAAGAGGCATATCATATTGATAAGAATGAGTTGCGTGCTCCTGCTTATCCTTTAGTGACGATAGATCCTTACACTAGTGTTTGGTCCTTTGGGGATAATCTGTATGATTCTTCTTTGAAACATTGGACAGGGCAAAATTTTCCTTTGATAGGTGTTGTGAAAGTAGATGGAGTACCATATCGTTTTATGGGAATAGAAGATGATGATCTGATGGTGAGTATGAATGGCGATACTTCAAGTTTGTCTGTTGAAGAGGATAGGGTATCTTATTTCACACAGACGGCTCGTCAACTCTCTGTCGATGTACAGCCGACAAGAACGATTTATCAGTTTGCTTGTGGCCCGGTTCAATTGGATTTGACCTTTACCGCCCCTTTTTTGATGGATGATCTTGAGTTAGTAGCCCGCCCGGTAAATTATCTTTCTTATGAAATGAAAGCTGATGATGGTAACACACACAATGTGGAACTTTATATAGAAGTGTCTCCGCGTTGGGCTATGAATCTTCCAAACCAGTTGTCTGTTTCAGAGACTTTTACTAAAGATGGTTTTGTTTTTCTCAAAAGTGGTACGCAGCAACAGAATATCCTTGGTACGAAAGGCGATGATGTTCGTATTGATTGGGGATATTTCTATTTAGGTGCAGACGGTCATAATACTCTTGCTGCTGTTGGAAATCCTAATGAGCTTCGCGAAAGTTTTTTAAAGGGAGATACCGATTTTTATAGTGGTGTAGCCAACACTAAAGGAGAAAACCAGCGAATGGCTTTAGTTTGTTCTTTGGGAGCTATTAGAAAGTCGGAAGGGCGTTTCTTAATTGGATATGATGATATATTCTCAATTCAGTATTTTGGGGAGAACTTGCGCCCTTACTGGAATCGGAAGGGAACAGAAACAATCCTATCTCAATTTCATAAGGCGAATTCGGATTATGAGAAATTAATGAAGAGATGTATGGCTTTCGATTATCAGTTAATGAAAGAGGCGGCTGAAACAGGAGGACGTAAATATGCCGAACTTTGTGCTTTAGCATATCGTCAGGCAATTGCGGCACATAAACTGGTAGAAGCTCCTAATAAAGATTTACTGTTCCTTTCAAAAGAAAATTCCAGTAATGGATCTATTGGTACAGTGGATATTACTTATCCTTCAGCTCCTTTGTTTCTGCTTTATAATCCGGAACTGGTTAAAGGTATGTTGAATCCTATTTTTTATTATAATGAGAGTGGCAGATGGACTAAACCGTTTGCAGCCCATGATGTTGGAACTTACCCGCTTGCTAATGGTGAAACATATGTTGGAGAAATGCCAATAGAAGAATCTGGTAATATGTTGATTTTAACAGCGTCGATTGCCGCTGTAGAAGGAAATGCAGATTATGCCCGAAAACATTGGAAAACATTGACTGCTTGGGCGGATTATTTACTTAATAATGGTCTTGATCCTGCAAACCAACTCTGTACAGATGATTTTGCCGGGCATTTGGCCCATAATGCTAATCTTTCCATTAAAGCAATCTTAGGGGTAGCATCTTATGGGTATCTGGCTGGTAATCTGGGTAATAAAGAACTAAGTGAAAGCTATATGCAAAAAGCAAAAGAGATGGCTTTGGAATGGATGAAGATGGCTGATGACGGAGATCATTATCGATTGGCGTTTGACAAACCGGGAACATGGAGTCAGAAATATAATTTGGTATGGGATAAACTGATGGATTGGCGGATATTTCCAGACAAAGTAGTACAGACAGAAATACCTTATTATCTTTCAGTGCAGAATAAATATGGTCTGCCGTTGGATAATCGTGAAACTTATACCAAGACTGATTGGATTATATGGACAGCCACTTTAGCTCCGGATATGGAAACATTCGAGAAGTTTATAGATCCTGTTTATTTGTTTATGGCTACAACCCCTGATCGTGTACCGATGACTGACTGGATGTATACGGACCGCCCCGAAGTGAAGGTGTTTCGCGCGCGCTCAGTAGTCGGTGGTTATTTCATGAAAATGCTGGAGAGACGTCTGAAGGGTGAATAAAAATAAATAATTCGATTGATAAAATGAAAATCAAGTATCAACTGTTGTTATGTATTTTGTTGTCACCTGTAGTAAGTTGGGGACAAAAAGTATTACATGTACAATCACCGGATATGAAAACCGAACTTCAGGTTATGATAGGTAAAGAATTGGAGATCGCCATTACGCGGAATGGAACGACAGTGCTTCAACCGTCTGCAATTGGCATGGATGTCCGTTTTATTGGTATATTAGGAGAAAATCCAAAAATAAAGAGTATAAACAGGCGTTCGGTGGCAGAGAAAATTTCATCTCCCATATATATAAAAGAGGAAGTTAGTAATATTTATAATGAATTGACTGCTAGTTTTAAAGGTAACTATTCAGTTGTTTTCCGTTGTTATAATCAGGGAGTCGCTTATCGTTTTGTAACAGATTTCAAGGAAAAGGAGATTGTTATTAATAATGAGAAAGCAGTTTTTCATTTTCCATCAGGAACTAAAGGTTATGCCGCTTACAGTAATTATGGAGATGATAACAATTTGTTTAGTCAGTATTTAAATTCTTTTGAGAATACTTATGATAATCAACTGTTACCCCAACTGAATAATAGACGGTTAATTTTTTATCCTTTTTTAGTGGAGCTACCGGATAATGTTGAAAAGGTATGTATTACAGAAAGTGACCTTTGGGATTATCCCGGTATGTTTCTGCAAAGTAATCCTGATAGCTTTTCAATGAAAGGTGTTTGGGCGCCTTTGCCAGAGAAAACAGAGCAGGGAGGACATAATCAACTACAGCAAATAGTGATGAAACGTTATGATTATATTGCCCGCACTAATGGAAAGCGTACGTTTCCCTGGAGAATATTTACGATAACCGAGCAGGATAGGGAATTGCTGGATAATGATTTGGTTTACTTGACAGCGGCACCTTCCTTACTGAAAGATATTTCATGGATTAAACCAGGCAAGGTCGCTTGGGATTGGTGGAATGATTGGAATATTTCCGGAGTGGATTTTCGGGCAGGAATAAATAATGAGACTTACAAGTATTATATTGATTTTGCTGCTAAAAATCAGATTGAGTATGTCATTTTGGATGAAGGTTGGGCAGTAAATCAGCAGGCGGATATGTTGCAGGTTATTCCTGAAATTGATTTGACAGAGTTGGTCTCTTATGCTAAAAGTAGGAATGTAGATATTATTTTATGGGCTGGTTATTGGGCATTTCACCGGGATATGGAAAAAGTGGTGAAGCACTATGCAGAAATGGGAGTGAAAGGTTTTAAAGTAGACTTTCTGGATAGGGATGATCAGGATATGATTCGCTTTATGTGGGAAGCAGCGGAATTATGTTCCAGATATCACATGATTCTTAATTATCATGGTGCTTGTAAGCCTTTTGGGATTCAACGGACTTATCCGAATGTGATGAATTTTGAAGGGGTACATGGATTGGAGCAAATGAAATGGAGGCCGGTAGAATGTGATCAGGTTACTTATGATTTGCAATTTCCGTTTATACGAATGATGGCAGGACCTGTGGATTATACACAAGGAGCGATGCAGAATACAGTTCAGGGAAGTTATCATCCGGTTTATAGTAACCCTATGAGTCAAGGTACACGATGCCGTCAAATGGCGGGGTATGTAGTCTTTAATTCTCCCTTGAATATGTTATGTGATTCACCTACCCGGTACATGAAAGAACAAGAATGCACTGATTTTATATCATCTGTTCCTACTGTTTGGGATGAGACTCGTTCGCTGGATTGTAAACTTTCTCACTATATTCACATTGCTCGTCGTAAAGGAGATGTATGGTATGTAGGAGGTATGAATGATTGGTCGATTCGTAAGACTCTGGTTGATTTGTCTTTTTTGCCGAATGCAGATTATTATGTAGAAATCTTTTGTGATGGTTTGAATTCGGATAGAAACGCTTCTGACTATCGTAAAATAATGAAAAAGTTGCCAGTTGATAAGAAGCTTAAAATTGTAATGTATCCGGGGGGCGGATATGCGATGAAGATAAAACCATGTGAATAGATGAGGATAAAGAGATATAAAAAAAGTGGAAGCCAACCGGCTTCCACCCTCTCTCTCTTTTACATATTAATCATTTTACTTATTCAGTTCAATACCTTTATTCTGTAAAGTGATATTCATCAATGCTGCATACTTGGCGTACTGTTCAGCACTAAGAGTCTTTCTCATCAGTTTCAAGTTACCATAAACAGCGTTGCGCAATTTTGCTTCTTTATCTTTCTTCGCTGTTGTAGCTCTTGACATCTGTGTGGAGAAATAATCGCAAATATTGGCTACTTCTTCACTCTGATCGGAGTTTAACTTTAAATATTTGCCTAGTTTACTTACATTGATGTTACCTTCCCATTTTGCAGTTGTAGGCTGATTTCCGGCTGCAAATGTTGAAGCAGCAAGGCAGAGCGCTGCCACTAATGTTAATCCTAAACGTTTCATAATACCTACTTTTTTAATTGTTATACCTAAAAACTATTCCTAAAAACAAATCTAATACCTATTGAAAATACTGTCTAAGCGCTTAGTTTTTTCTTTTTACCTATGCAAATATAAGAATATGTTTTATAGCATAAAAATAAAGAAAAGGAAAAGATTCTTTTTAGGCTGATTTCTTGATGTAAGTCAAGAGATGATCTGCTTTTTGATATAAAAATACCTTTTTATGAAACATTTTTGTAATACGTGTGCGAAAACGATAGTAGAGTATTTCTCTATTTTAGGATTTATTGCTGTTAAAATGATA
Organism: Bacteroides sp. AM37-9; assembly: GCF_003603455.1. Classification (NCBI taxonomy): domain Bacteria; kingdom Pseudomonadati; phylum Bacteroidota; class Bacteroidia; order Bacteroidales; family Bacteroidaceae; genus Bacteroides; species Bacteroides sp. AM37-9. The sequence goes on from NZ_QTNF01000010.1 coordinate 110,185, forward strand.
TTGAGCAAAGGAATGTGACTAGGAACGGAACGCTGAAATCGACAACAAAGCCATGGAAGATGGAAATGATTACAAATTCCTTTCCCGAATATCGGGTAATGATAGGAAGAGTGGTATCCATCGTTGTGGCTCCACCAACAGAAATAGGAGCTAGCTTTCCAAAATATTTCACTAATAAGGGTGCACACAGCAAAGCGATAATTTCACGCATGATATTGGAAAGTAATGCGATAGTTCCCAATTCGGGACCTTTATATTCGGTGATAAATATGCTGGAGAGCGAGTAATAACCAAATCCGGCTCCAACTGCCATACAGTCTAAAGGACTTCGCTGGCTCATAAAAGCTCCCGCTATGGCGCAGCCTGCTAATGTGCCGAGTATCGTCATGATAGGAAGGAATACAAGCCGGGGATTCAGGGACCGAAAACTCTTCAGGGTGTTCGGATCGTTACCGATGCTGATACCTACGCAGAACATGAGTCCGCAGAGGGCATAGTAACTAAGTTTACTGTCGGTGAAGTCGTATGGGATAAGATGGTAAACTCCACAAAGAGTGCCGATAATGAAAAAAGAGACAATAATCAAACTACCTTTCATGCTTTTGTCTCCTTTCCTTTACTATATAATAGGTACCACAAGCCCCATGCACATAAAGTACTTCCTATGACTGCAGCTACCGTGATGACAACAGCTTCCAGTCCAAGAGTGTGTAATCCTTTGATGATAGATTCATTACCCCCTACATCTATTCCGAGAAGAAAGAGAAGAATCCATATAAGGAGAGTGATTATCTTGTGTATCCATGATAGTCTTTTACTGCGTAACAAGTAGCCAAGAAGCATGCCTGTCAGCATAATTCCAATAATGATAAACATAGTTAGTGCCTGCTTTTTGGCTGCAAAGATAGTATTAAATGTAAATCTTGGCTAATCTCTTCCACGATTTCTTTCATGGCTATTGACAGACATTCGACCATATCATCCACGCAAGCGGCATTGACAGACGGTGAATCTTCAAAACTACGGTTTATCGCAGTCTGCTATCCATAATTTATGATTTGTTTTCATCGTTGTGGTTTTTCTATATGAATGATCTTACTTGTCTCCGTACTGATTCCAATCATCCCAATTCCTCCATGTACATTGCTGGGGTACTTGATTGGTTCATTTATTGTTTCATCGTAAGCGTCGGAATCTACCAGGTTAAGTGCTTTCAGATAGTAATATTCTGTTTCCGTGATGCTTAAAAGACGTACAATAATATCCATCTTTACATTGGTGCCGTATTCAGGAAATCCGTCAATATCTGTCTGGTTGTAAACCGTCATTGTGTAAGATGTATTTTTGAATCGTGAGTCGTCGAATACACCATATATATTCTTTACGGTGTCGAACATGCCGTTGTCTTCGTCATCGCTGTTGGTGGGCTGTCCGTCTGTCAGCACAATATCCTCGCGGGATATAAAATGATAGCGATGTATTGTCCGGCTGACAAATTCCCCTGTTTCTTCATTATAGTCTTTCACTGTCATTTGCTTATCCATGATAAGCCGGTAGTAATTATCTTCGTTGGATCGATCTTTGATATTGATTTTGTATCGGAGAAAATTCTGCGTATAATAATACTTTGTCATTGGAATGGTGACCGTATCGATATCAGCTATTTCATGTGGACGCTGTGGTACGGTCACTTCAGCCCATGCGTGATATTGTCCGTCGTCTGTGAGGGCGTCAATACGAACTACATCTCCGGGAGTAAATTTGCTGGAAATATGGAAACGGCATTGCATATCTCCTTCCGTTTGGGGTGGGAGCGGACGTAAACTTTCTGATAACTGTCCGTTAACACGTACTTCCACCGTGGCATTTTCTACATGAGTGGCGTATCCTCTTCCCGTGAAATTGAGATAGAGAACGTTGGTCAGACTGTCTGCGTTGATTAGTGCGTTCATCACTAGTTTGGGGGGATTGTCCTTTACACTAAAAGGGAGTTCGTTTTCGCAAGAAACTGTTGTCAGCAATGCTATTAACAGGATAAATGGATAACATATACGAGTTCTCATAATGGGTTTAGAATTTATAAGTGTAAGTGAATGACGGAATTAATGGAAGTATAGTATACTTCTTGATAATCGGTTTGTTGGGATCGTTTTTGCTGGTGCTGCGATATACAAAAGTAGGATTCATCGCATTATATGCATTATACAGACTGATATTCCAGGTACGCATACCATGTTTGGTCTTTTTGTTGAAATTGACTCCCACATTCAACCGGTGACTGGCTGGTAACCGGTAATTATTACGATGCTCCACATATGAAGCTTCTCCGATGGTGGGTGAAGTTATGTTTGAATCAAAATAACCTCCATATCCATATCCTCCTCCAAATCCGTTGTTTGTGCCGTCACTAGGACGGATGACAGCGGTTTTCTCTTCAGGGATTGTACTTGTTCCACCTGTATAGAACACCCAGGAAGCACCGATGTCGATACGGTCGCTGAACTTATGGTTGATTGTCAGGTTGATATTGTGTCTTCGGTCATATTTATATGGGAACCGTTCACCGTTGTTGATACCGCCTTTGGCAAACTGACGATCACTTTTGGATAAAGTGTAGGACAACCATCCCGTTGTTCTTCCAAGGGTTTTCTGTGCCATAAACTCAATGCCGGCCGAACGTCCTTTGCCCATTTCCACTTTGTTTTCCCAACCGGAGGAAGAACCGAAGAAACTGACGCCTTCCTTATATTCCAGCACATTATACATATCCTTATAATACCCTTCTACCGAGAATTCCCATCCTTTGATTCCCGTATAGTATCCGCCCAATGAATATTGGTGGGAGCGCATTGGCTTGATCTTTTTAGTGACCGGAACCCATAAATCCGTAGGCATGGCAATGGGCATTGACGATAGTAAATGTACATATTGGCTCATTTGGGTATAAGATGCTTTCAGGGTTACATCTTTTCCCAATTGATAGCGTGCGGAAACACGTGGTTGCAAGGAAAAGTAACTTTGTTTTTGCACATGAAACAATGAGAAATGCAGTCCGAGATTCAGGCGCAGACGATCATTCATCTTGATGTTGTCTTCCAGGTAAGCGGATAACTCATGTCCGTAAATCCGGTTGTTGGCTATGCTGTGGTAGGTTGTGTCCAGGTCTATTTTATCTCCTGTCTTATTGGAGATTTTAGAGGTCATAACTTCCGGGCGGAAACGATGATAGATATATCCTGTTCCAAATTTGAGGTGGTGTTTGGGAGATGGATTATAATCGAAGTCGATCTGGTAATTCCAATCATTGATTCCCGAACGGTAATCGGCTGAATACCGGTTGGTAAATGATGTACCGCTACTGCCGAAATATTGATTGTTGGTATATGAGTTGATGTCGAATAAATAGTTGCTGTAGGAGACTGTCGTATTGCAGAATAAACGGTTGTTGAATACATAGTTCCATCTGGCAGAAAGAATCGTGTTTCCCCAATTCATTTTGCTTCCGTCTTTGAAATCTGTATTTCCATCATAATTGGCAGCAAAATGATCCTTTCCATTGTAGGCAGATAGATAGACGCGGCTCCGGTCGGAGAACTTATGATTGATTTTGGCATTGATGTCATAAAAATAATAACTGTATTCCTCGTCATCCGGCATGAATGGTTTAGCGATGAGGTCGACATACGAACGTCTGGCGGAAATATTGAAAGACGTTTTCCCTTTCACAATCGGACCTTCCAGGTTGATTTTGCTAGTTAGTAGTCCGATACTAAGTGTGCCGTGGTATTTCTGCATATCTCCGTCATTGGTACGGACGTCGATGACAGAAGAAAGTCGTCCGCCGAAACGTGCCGGAAAAGAACTTTTGAATAGTGTTACTTTTTTGACGGCTTCCGGAGTAAAAACCGAAAAGAATCCGAACATATGGTCTACGTTATATACAGGAATCCCGTCAAGTAAGATTAGATTTTGATCCGGGCTTCCACCACGTATATACAGTCCGGCAGATCCATCTACTCCAGCCTGTACGCCGGGCATCAGTTGGATGGCTTTCATTACATCTGCTTCTCCCAGTATGCTCGGAGTATTTTTTATTTGCGTCATTGGAATCTCGATAGATCCCATCTGGGTGGCTATAGTTCCTGTCTCGGTTTTGTCGGAAACGATGACTACTTCCTGCAATTGCGTGTTACCCTGCATGCGGATATTTAATAATGTATCTTGTGAGAGCGTAAAATGATGCACTTCTGTGGCATAGCCCAGATAGGAGAAACGCAGTTCGGTTTCTCCTTCGGGCAGGGTGATGCTGTAAAAACCGTAAGGATTGGTGGTTGTTCCTTGATTTTGATGACTCTCAATGATGTTGGTTCCAATCAACGTCTCGGAAGACGTCCCATCAGTGACATATCCGCTGATAGTGAACTTGCGGCTTACAGTTTTTGATTCTTTTTTCTTTTGCAGAAGGATATGTCGGCCGGTGAACTGATAACTGATCTGCTCATTTTTGAACGCAAGGTCAAGTATCTCACGCAAAGGCTTATCCTTTACCTGCAAATTGATTTTATGTTTTATGGTAATTTCCTCACTGTAGATAAAAGAATATCCGGTTGAATTCTCAATCCGTTTGACGAATTCTTTCAATGTGGCGTTTCGTAGTGTCAGCGAAAGTCGGGCGTCCGCATTTTGCGCGTATATTTGTGTGGTGATAAGGAGTGCTACCCCTATCAGAACAATGGTTCTGATAGGGAAGCGATCTTGGAATATAATATTCATTTTAGTCTGGTTTAGCAGTGATAATAATCTGTTTATTGTTTTGTGAGTAGTCGAAATAACCGGCATTATGTAATACAGATAAAATAGTTGTCAGGTCTTCTCCATTGCGGAAGCGTGCTGTGATCCGGTAATTTTGCAAAGCCGTGTCGGCTATGTGAATCGTTGCTCCGAATGAGTTGGACAGTTCGCGGGCAATCTCCTGCAAAGGTAGGTCGTCGAATATAAACTCTCCCTGCCGCCAGGAAATTTCATCTTCTACGTTTTCTAAAACCTTGCGGGTGAGTTTTTCTTCCACCTTATTATATATAGCAATCTCATTCGGTTTCAAAATCATACGAACTGACTTGCTTTTATTGCTGACTGCCACCGAACCTGTCAATAACGTTGTTTTTACATCCGGGTTGTTATGATAGGCATCTACGTTGAAGTGAGTTCCCAACACCTGAACGTCAATCGTTTCAGTCTGCACGATAAACGGATGTTTCTTGTCCTTGCTTACTTCAAAATAAGCCTCCCCATTTAGCTCCACTTCCCGCTTGTCCGATTTGAACTTTTCAGGATAAGAAAGTGAAGAATAATGGTTGAGGGTGACGGTGCTGCCATCAGGAAGACAGACTGTGCGTGTCTCTGCCAAGGTGGAAACCGTTTGTATCGTGACCGGTTGCATATATAAATAGGCTGTCCATACCGATAGGCAAAGTAGAGCTACTGCCGCCGCTGCCGAGAAAGTACGTATCAGTGTCAGACGCCGGGTATGTGACTTCAGTTTTTTCTCTAGTTCCGGGTAACTGGCTGTTGCTGAAAACCGCCCTCGCGGTGAACGCGTGGAAGCGACGAGCTTGTTCAGTATTTCTTCTAATTTCGTATCGGTGTATTTCATCTTTTTTCTGTATTGCTCTTGATCTATTATTTTCGTTTCAACAGAATGGTCAGTTTGCTGATTCCTCCTTCTTTCCACTGGGGAGTGCAGGATAAAGTGACATTCTGCTTCTTCAATATCATCTGTTTAGGATAGATTTTTATGACAGTTGTTGCTGACTTCTTACCCGCTTTGATGATTACTTTCTTTTCTGTTAGCTGTACCACTGCTGCTTGTCCTACTACCGGAGGGGGTGTGGCAAGTACTACCGTCCGGTCTTCTTTTGTTTTTTCTGTTGCAACAATTTTAATTTTCAACTCACATTCGGATTGGTCGCTTTCACATTCTACTGTTTCCTTCGAATGTTCAAATCCTGCATAGTCCTTTGGTAGGTTGTCGTTGTCATTGTTGCATGAAAACAGGCACAGACAAGCTGAAAGAAGGACAAAGATTCCCATGTTTGCGTCATTTAGCTTTTTCATTTTCTGTCTTTTTTAGTGATTGATTGACTTATTTGTTGATAAAGACCGGAGGGTGACAGAAACTCCCTACGCTCTTTGTCTAAAAGAATGTTAATCTATTTCGGCCCGGCTAATCATCTCTTTTAAACGTGTGATTGCTTTCTGAAGTTGTGCGTCCACTGTATTCATGCTGATGCCTAATTCTTCTGCTACTTGTGCGTAACTCTGTTTTTCTTCACGGATGCGGATGAACACTTCCCTGCAACGTTCCGGAAGCCGGTCGAGTGCTTTTACGTAAAGAGCGAACAGTTCTTCACTGATGAGCGATTCTTCCGGTGAATAGCTTTGTTCTTGAGGCTCCGGCAGAGAATCGGGATGAATAAGCGTATGCCTTGATTCTTTTTCCAGATAATTGAGCGAAGCATTTTTGACGAGAATGAAACAATAATCTTCAATGTTTCTCACATCAAGCAAATTGCTGCGTTGCTTCCATAGTTTCAGGAATACATCGAGAACGATTTCCTGCGACCATTCTTCCTGTTTCACATAATAATAGGCAATACGAAAGAGACGGTCGTAAGTCATGTTGTAAAAGTCCCGGAAAGCAGTTTGCGAATCCAGTTCTTTCATTTGCCGCAATAACTTTCTTACTTCTGATTCGGTCATCGGCTTTTTGTTTGTTTGGTTAGTCTACCCAAAGTAAATCACTCATTATACTGTCGGAAATAAAAATCCCTTCACGCGTCAGGCGCAAAGCTCCGTTGTATTCCTCCAGTTTACCATTTTTCAGATAAGGTGCAGCCATTTTTTGGCAATACTCCCACATTTCATTGCCGAACATCTGTTTCAGTTTCTCTATAGGTGTTCCCCATACGGTACGTATGGTAGTGATAATAAATTCGTTGTAGCGGGTGGTTGGGGCCAGATACTCTGTCTCGAAAGCACGGCAGTCTTCTTCTATACCTTTTATATAGGTGTCGATTGCAGACACATTCCATTCCCGTGTCATTCCGTCAAAAGAATGTGCCGATGGTCCGCATCCCAGATAAGCTATTCCTTTCCAATAGGAAGTGTTGTGGCGGGAATATTTTCCGGGGCGGCAGAAATTGGAAATCTCATAGTGTTCAAATCCTGCTTTCTGCAAATGCTCTATCAGTAATGTGAAAAATTCTAAACTGGAGTCTTCGTCTACCTCGGATATCTGGTGCTGTTTTAACATATTATATATAGGTGTATCTTCCTCATAAATCAAGTGATAGGCGGAGATATGCTCTACATTCAGACTGATAGCCTGGCGGAGATCGTTTTCCCATCGTTCTTTTGTTTCTCCGGGCAATCCGTAAATTAGGTCGATACTGATGTTCTGGAAACCGGCTTTCCGGCATCTGTCAATTGCTTCGATGGCTGTACGGGCATTGTGGCGGCGTCTCAATAGTTTGAGCGTAGCGTCATCAAAAGTCTGTATTCCCATGCTGAGGCGGTTGAAAGGAAGTGAGGAAAGCATTTCCAGATATTCCTGCGATAAATCATCCGGATTAGCTTCCAGAGTGATTTCCTGACAATGATTCAATCCGTAGTGCTTGCGGATGGTATCAAATATTTGTTCAAAATCCTCTTTTTCCAGTTGAGACGGGGTTCCGCCACCGAAATAAATAGTTTCTATATCTTCTCCTTTCAGGTATTCTTTACGCATCGCCAACTCCCGGCAGAGAGCCTGTACATAACGGGTTTTGAGTTCGCTGCGAGTGGTTGAGTAGAAGTCGCAGTAGATGCAACGCGTTTTGCAAAAAGGAATGTGAAGATAAATACCTGCCATAGCTATGCTGTTTGGGTTTGTGGGTGTAAAAGTAAGACTATTATTAGATATATCAAAAAAGCTGTTGACGGAAATTATTTATAATGCAGCAGGAATACGCTAAAGAGATAATTCCCCCATTGATTAGTGGAAGATAATTTCCTGCAATGCTGAATTTAAGATCTTTTCTTTTATAAATAAGATTCGAACTTGTAGCCGAGTTTTCGTTTGACTTAAGTCAAACGATAGAATGACTTAAGTTAAACGAACGCTTGACTTAAGTCAAACGAAAACTGATTAGGCAACGGGGGAACTATTGTATGAAAGGAAAACAACTAAAAATAACATCGTGCCGGATTACTCGTTGCAACTATGAAATTAGTTTATAGCCATGCGAAAATAATTTTTAACCCGTTTCGAAAATGTTCATGTCAAAGATGTGTTACATAACATTGTTTAGTAACACTGCCATAAGTGTTGCTTTTCCCCCAATTAATCCCTAATTTGCGCATCACAAAATTAATGGTATGTGAGAAACATACTGAGTAATTACTAAAATCTTATATATTATGAAAGTATATCAGACTAATGAAATCAAGAACATTGCCTTGTTGGGAAGTTCTGGCTCTGGGAAAACCACTCTCGTGGAAGCGATGCTTTTCGAGAGTGGTGTTATAAAACGTCGCGGATCTGTTGCCGCAAAAAACACAGTTAGCGATTATTTTCCTGTTGAACAAGAGTATGGTTACTCCGTTTTCTCCACCGTTCTCCATGTAGAATGGAATAACAAAAAACTTAATATTATTGACTGTCCGGGATCGGACGATTTCGTAGGCAGCACAGTGACTGCACTAAATGTGACCGACACAGCAATTATCCTTCTCAATGGCCAATACGGCGTCGAAGTCGGTACACAAAATCACTTCCGTTATACAGAAAAGCTGAATAAACCTGTTATTTTTCTAGTCAACCAGCTTGATAATGAAAAATGCGATTATGATAATATCCTCGAACAGCTGAAAGAGGCATACGGCTCTAAAGTTGTTCCCATCCAATATCCGATAGCTACCGGTCCAGGCTTTAATGCGCTGATCGACGTATTGTTGATGAAGAAATACTCGTGGAAACCCGAAGGAGGGGCTCCGACAATCGAAGATATTCCGGCAGAAGAAATGGATAAGGCTATGGAAATGCACAAAGCATTGGTAGAAGCTGCTGCCGAGAATGATGAAAATCTGATGGAGAAATTCTTCGAGCAAGATTCCCTGTCAGAAGACGAAATGCGTGAAGGTATCCGTAAGGGATTGATCGCCAGAGGTATGTTCCCTGTATTCTGTGTTTGCGGGGGGAAAGATATGGGCGTTCGCCGCTTGATGGAATTCTTGGGAAACGTTGTTCCTTTTGTTTCTGAAATGCCGAAGGTACAGAATACGGAAGGTAAAGAAGTGGCTCCGGACTCCAATGGACCGGAATCTCTTTATTTCTTCAAGACAAGTGTGGAACCGCATATCGGTGAAGTTTCCTATTTTAAAGTAATGAGCGGTAAAGTTCATGAGGGAGACGATTTGCTGAATGCCGACCGTGGTTCGAAGGAACGTATCGCGCAAATCTATGTGGTAGCCGGTGGTAACCGTGTCAAGGTGGAAGAATTGCAGGCCGGTGATATCGGTGCTGCCGTGAAACTGAAAGACGTGAAAACCGGTAATACGCTGAACGGTAAGGATTGTGACTACAAATTCAATTTTATCAAATATCCGAACTCTAAATATACACGTGCCATTAAGCCGGTGAATGAAGCGGATGTGGAAAAGATGATGAGTATCCTGAACCGTATGCGCGAAGAAGATCCTACCTGGGTGATTGAGCAATCAAAAGAACTGAAACAGACTTTGGTACACGGTCAGGGAGAATTCCATCTTCGTACCTTGAAATGGCGTTTGGAAAACAACGAAAAACTTCAGGTAAAATATGAAGAACCGAAGATTCCGTATCGTGAAACGATTACAAAGGCTGCCCGTGCCGACTATCGTCATAAGAAACAGTCCGGTGGTGCCGGCCAGTTTGGTGAAGTTCACCTGATCGTAGAACCTTATAAAGAAGGTATGCCTGTGCCTGAAACGTATAAGTTCAATGGACAGGAATTTAAGATTACCGTGAGAGGTACGGAAGAGATACCATTGGAATGGGGTGGTAAACTGGTGTTTGTTAACAGTATCGTCGGTGGTTCTATCGATGCCCGCTTCTTGCCTGCTATTATGAAAGGTATCATGTCTCGTATGGAGCAAGGACCGTTGACGGGTTCGTATGCTCGTGACGTGCGCGTTATTGTTTACGATGGTAAGATGCACCCGGTAGATTCGAATGAAATCTCCTTTATGCTTGCCGGACGTAATGCCTTTAGTGAAGCCTTCAAGAATGCCGGTCCGAAAATTCTGGAACCGATTTATGATGTAGAAGTGTTCGTTCCGTCTGATAGGATGGGAGATGTGATGGGAGATCTGCAGGGACGTCGTGCCATGATTATGGGTATGAGTAGCGAAAAAGGTTTTGAGAAACTGGTTGCGAAAGTACCTTTGAAAGAAATGTCGTCTTATTCTACGGCGCTTAGCTCTCTCACGGGTGGACGTGCTTCGTTCATTATGAAATTCTCTAGTTATGAACTTGTGCCGACGGATGTTCAAGATAAGTTAATGAAGGACTTTGAAGCTAAACAAACTGAAGAATAAGTATAAATGATAGGTGATAATTGATTGAATATTCACTATAATATTCGGTATTTATCATCTGTTAGGCATAAAGAATCAACTAAAACGTTAAAACCGCCGCCTTTTTTAAGTAAAAGGGGGCGGTTTTTGTTTAACTATGATTAATAAAGATGGAAAAACACAAGGAGAAGATTTAATTTTTTATTAAATTTGCAAACCAAAGGAGGGGTTTTATTGTTGTAGTAATCAGAATACAACCTAAATAGCTCCTTACGGTTAATTTCCGGGAAGTTCCGGTTAAATCAAGTTAATGCATTAGGAGTGTTAATTAGGGAGTGTTAATTTTGTTGCTATGAAGAAGTCAACAATTTGGATATTAGGTATTGTAATGGGGCTTTCCTTCCTTAGCTTGCTGTATTTGCAGGTAAGTTATATAGAGGAAATGATGAAAACCCGTAAGGAACAGTTTGATTCGGCTGTACGCAATAGCCTGGATCAGGTTTCCAAGGATGTGGAATATGCAGAGACCAGACGTTGGTTGATCGAAGATATTTCAGAAGCAGAAAGAAAAGCGCTGATTGCGAATAATGCTTCCATACAACAAGACAACTTGATTCAGCAAACGCAGCGGTTTACAGTGAAGTCTAAGGATGGAAAAGTATATTCGGATTTTGAGCTGAAAGTGATGACCACTAAGCCCTCCGAGCTTCCGAAGGCTATGATTTCTCCTTACAGGGGGACAAAGACCATTCCGGAAACTTCGCGTTCATTAGTGGAAGCCATCAAGAATCGGTATATGTATCAACGGGCATTACTTGATGAAGTGGCCTGGCAGATGATTTACCGAGGAAGTGACAAGTCGATTGGAGACAGAGTACGGTTTAAAGAACTGGATGACTATCTGAAATCGAGCTTATATAATAATAGTATAGATTTGCCTTATCACTTTACGGTGATCGACAAAGACGGAAGGGAAGTCTACCGTTGTGCGGATTATGAGGCAAAGGGAAGTGAAGACGCTTATCAGCAGGCATTGTTCAAGAATGACCCGCCTGCAAAAATGAGTATCTTGAAAGTACACTTTCCGGGGAAGAAAGATTATATCTTTGACTCCATCAGTTTCATGATTCCGTCGCTGATATTTACACTGGTATTGTTAGTGACATTCATCTTTACGATTTATATCGTATTTCGGCAAAAGAAACTGACGGAAATGAAGAATGACTTTATCAATAATATGACGCACGAATTTAAAACACCGATATCTACCATTTCATTAGCAGCCCAGATGTTGAAAGATCCGGCGGTGGGAAAATCTCCACAGATGTTCCAGCATATATCGGGAGTGATTAATGATGAAACCAAGCGCTTGCGCTTCCAGGTGGAAAAGGTGCTCCAGATGTCGATGTTCGAACGTCAGAAGGCCACTTTGAAGATGAAGGAGATTGATGCGAATGAATTAATAGCAGGAGTTGTCAATACCTTTGCGCTGAAAGTGGAACGGTATAATGGTAAGATAACATCGAACCTTGAGGCCACCGATCCTGTTATATTTGCAGACGAGATGCATATCACGAATGTAATCTTTAATCTGATGGATAACGCGGTGAAATATAAGAAACCGGAAGAGGATCTGGAACTGAAAGTGAGAACGTGGAATGAGTCGGGTAAACTGATGATTTCGATACAGGATAATGGTATCGGTATCAAAAAAGAGAACCTGAAAAAGATATTTGAAAAGTTCTATCGTGTACATACGGGTAATCTGCACGATGTGAAGGGCTTTGGACTGGGATTGGCTTATGTGAGAAAAATTATATTGGATCATAAGGGAACCATCCGGGCGGAAAGCGACCTGAACGTGGGAACTAAATTTATTATTGCATTACCTTTATTAAAAAATAATTGATATGGACGAGAAACTGCGTATTTTATTGTGCGAGGATGACGAAAATCTTGGCATGCTTTTAAGAGAATATCTACAGGCAAAAGGTTATTCTGCTGAGTTATATCCTGATGGAGAAGCCGGTTATAAGGCTTTCTTGAAGAATAAATATGACTTGTGCGTGTTTGACGTGATGATGCCTAAAAAAGATGGATTCACACTGGCACAGGATGTCCGTGCAGCAAATGCTGAAATTCCTATTATCTTCCTGACGGCCAAAACGCTGAAAGAAGATATCCTGGAAGGCTTTAAAATCGGTGCGGATGATTATATCACCAAACCGTTTAGTATGGAAGAATTGACATTCAGAATTGAAGCGATCTTGAGACGTGTTCGTGGAAAGAAGAACAAAGAAAGCAATATCTATAAGATTGGTAAGTTTACTTTCGACACACAGAAACAAATTCTGTCGTCAGAAGGCAAACAAACTAAGCTGACTACCAAAGAGTCTGAACTGCTCGGATTGCTTTGCGCACATGCCAATGAGATTTTGCAACGTGACTTCGCTCTGAAAACAATCTGGATTGACGATAACTATTTCAATGCCCGTAGTATGGACGTGTATATCACGAAATTGCGTAAGCATCTGAAAGAAGACGATTCAATCGAAATTATCAATATTCACGGAAAAGGCTATAAGCTGATTACTCCGGAAGTTGAATCTTAATGATTGCGTTTGAGATAACTCTAAATAAAAAATCCCGGGAACATTCGTTTCCGGGATTTTTTATTGATTTTGCGAAATTAATCAGCGATCTTCTTATTAATAACAATATAAGAAATGAGTCCCAGTACTACAAGTACTACTGAAGTACCCAGGATGGCGTTGTTGTTTACATTTCCTGTAAAGGAACAAGCCAGCAGGATGACTACTCCGACCAAGATTAATATCAATCCTAAGTTCTTTAATAAACCTTTCATGTGTGTGTATTTTAATAGATTATAATATTCCAGTCACAAATTAAAGCATAATTCTTTAACGGGCGAAATTATTTGGATAAAAATTCCATTATAAATGCACGATTTAGTGGATTTTATGATTTGGAGAGAAGTTCTTCTATCTAATCTTTTGTATTGTAGAACACCTTTTTTAGTACTTCCTGTCCAATGCTCAATTCGTCGAGAGTGATACCGTGAAGAGCCTCTTTCAGAGTCTGTCCGGCAATGACACGCGCTTTTTCCTCCAGTTCTTTTCCGTCTTTGGTCAGATGGATCAGGTTGGTGCGGCGGTCTTTTTTATCGGAAATGCGCACAACAAGATGTTGCCGTTCCATATTATCTATCAAACGGGTCATGCTGGGCTTGTCTTTAAAAGTTGCATTACACAACTCTTGTTGCGTCACGCCGTCTTTTTCCCACAGGAAAATGAGTACCGTCCATTGTTCGGGACTGATTTCCAATCCGTTCTGACGGAAGTTACGGTACAGTTTCCGGTTGATTGCCGCAGAAACTTTGCCATTTAATATGGCAAATATAAGTCGAATGTCGAAATTAAATTGCTCTATCATGAAATTATTGTTTAAACAACTTTGCAAAGGTAAGTCTCTTCCCGGATAAATCCTATCTTCGGATACAAAAAAAGATTAAATATTTGTAGTTCAAAATAAAATGTCTAACTTTGCACCCGCATTTAAAATCAAATAATTTATTTATTTAATTAAACGAAGTATGAATCAATACGAAACCGTTTTCATTTTAACTCCCGTTTTATCTGATGTTCAGATGAAGGAAGCGGTAGAAAAATTCAAAGGCGTTCTTCAAGCTGAAGGTGCTGAGATTATTAATGAAGAAAACTGGGGACTGAAGAAATTGGCTTACCCAATTCAGAAAAAGTCTACAGGTTTTTATCAACTGATTGAGTTCAATGCAGATCCTACTGTAATTGACAAGCTGGAAATTAATTTCCGTCGTGATGAACGCGTAATCCGTTTCTTGACTTTCAAGATGGATAAGTATGCTGCTGAATACGCTGCAAAAAGAAGAAGTGTTAAATCAAACAAAAAGGAGGATTAATCATGGCACAACAAGTTCAATCAGAAATCAGATATTTAACTCCGCCGTCAGTAGACGTTAAGAAGAAAAAGTACTGCCGTTTCAAAAAGAGTGGTATTAAGTATATCGACTACAAAGATCCTGAATTCTTGAAGAAATTCTTGAATGAACAAGGAAAAATCCTTCCGCGTCGTATTACAGGTACTTCTTTGAAGTTCCAACGTCGTATCGCGCAGGCTGTGAAGAGAGCTCGTCACTTGGCATTGCTGCCTTATGTAACTGACATGATGAAATAAGAAGGAGGAAAAGTATGGAAATTATATTAAAAGAAGACGTAGTAAACTTGGGTTATAAGAACGATATCGTAAACGTGAAATCCGGATACGGTCGTAATTATCTGATCCCGACTGGAAAAGCTATCATCGCTTCTCCTTCTGCAAAGAAAATGTTGGCTGAAGAACTGAAACAGCGCGCTCACAAACTTGAGAAAATCAAGAAAGATGCTGAAGCTATGGCTGCTAAGTTGGAAGGCGTTTCTTTGACTATCGCAACTAAAGTTAGCTCAACCGGTACTATCTTCGGTTCTGTTGGTAACATCCAGATTGCTGAAGCATTGTCTAAACTGGGTCATGAAGTTGACAGAAAGATCATCGTTGTAAAAGACGCTGTGAAAGAAGTTGGTAGCTACAAGGCTATCGTTAAGCTTCACAAGGAGGTTTCGGTAGAAATTCCTTTCGAGGTAGTTGCTGAATAAGAGCAAATTTACTTCATATATGAAAAGCGATTTGTTCTGAACGAATAAATCGCTTTTTTTTGTTATCTTTGCTATTACTATTATGAAATTCAACTATTGTTTTCTAAAGAAGAGGTTTTTGCTTCTGCTGATTGCTTTGGGAATTGGCAGTGTTCTTTATGCAAATAATGAGTTGAAACTATTGACTGATTCTTTGCGTAGAGTGATAGATGAAAAACACGTCTTTGTTAAAGAGAAAGAGGATCGGATAAACCGGATAAAATGTATGTTGAGAAGTCCCGGTTTGACTCTTGAAGGAGAATATAGAATCAATCTACGGTTATATAATGAATATAAAAAGTTTCATATTGATTCAGCCATCCATTATGTTGATCGTAATATTGAGATTTCCCGTCGGCTGAATAAACCCTATTTCACCAATCAGTCGTTTTTAAATCTTGGTCTTTTATATTCGATGTGTGGCAGGTTCCGCGAAGCGGAGATTATTTTGAAAAGTATAAAGACTTCAGAACTTCCCAGAGATTTATTAATAAACTATTATCAAACTTATTCCAGTTTTTGGGGACACTATTCGATTTCTGTCGCCAATAATCTGTATGGTAAGCAGCAGGCTGCTTATCAAGATTCTCTGTTTGCCCTCATTGACCACACTTCTTGGGATTATCGAATGTCCCAGGCTTCTTATTATATTTGGCGTGATACATTGAAATCGAAAGAGATTTTTAAGGAACTGTTGGAGATTGAAGAGGTGGGGACGCCTAATTATGCCATGATAACTCATTCGTATTCCAGGTTATGTCACCATCAGAAAAAGTATGATGAGGAAAAAAAATACCTGATGTTGTCGGCAATAGCCGATACCCGGAATGCTACGCGGGAAAATGCATCCCTGCAATCTCTTGCATTGATAGCCTATGATGAACAGAATTTAGCTGATGCCTTTAAATTTACACAGTCTGCTATCGATGACGTTATATCTTCCGGTATTCATTTCCGTGCCATCGAAATTTATAAATTTAATTCTATTATTAATACAGCTTATCAGGCGGAGCAGGCCAGATCACGGTCGCATCTGACTACTTTTCTTATTTCTACAAGTATTATCCTTTTTCTTTTAGTCCTGTTGGTGCTTTTCATCTATATTCAGATGAAAAAGACGTTGAAAATAAAACAGGCATTGGCACAGAGTAATGAGGAACTTTTGCGATTGAACAACAAACTGAATAGCATGAACAGCCAACTGAATGATACAAATAATCAGTTGTGCGAAATTAATAGTATAAAGGAGTATTATATAGCCGAATTCTTTGACGTATGCTTTAGCTATATCCATAAAATGGAGAAATATCAGAATATGCTGTATAAAATAGCTATTAATAAATACTATGATGAACTGATTAAGAAGCTAAAATCATCTGCGCTTATCGACGATGAACTTAGCGCTTTATATACTCGTTTTGATAAGGTCTTCTTGGGTTTGTATCCTACTTTTGTTTCTGATTTTAACGCTCTGTTGAAAGATGAAGAGAAAATTATTTTAAAACCGGATGCTTTATTGAATAGAGAACTTCGTATTTATGCTTTATTACGCTTGGGTATTACGGATAGTGGAAAGATAGCGAACTTTCTCCGTTGCTCTACAAGTACGGTTTATAATTATCGTACGAAAATGAGAAATAAGGCAGCCGTCGACAGGGATGAATTTGAGAATGAAATTATGAAAATTAGTTCAACACAAGAGACATAATTATCATTTTAACATTATAATACTTTCCAAATCATCTACATTTTTTTGATGTGTCAAGTTAGCTAAGTTGTTGATTAATAGTAAAAAATGATATTTTTATATCTACATAAAGTAGTGTAAGTCAAATAAGCCGTTATTTATTTAGCTAGATTTGCAATATCAGTTTTTAGCTCATCAGTTTGGTAGTTAGAAGTTGATGTTTTATCTATTATTTGTACTTAAATTCACTATGTTTAATTATGAACACGCAATCTTCAGTAAACACGAGAATTAAAGTTGGAATTATCGGTTTTGGTAGGATGGGAAGATTCTACTGGGAAGCGATGACTAAAAGTGATCGGTGGAATATTGCTTATATTTGTGATACTAATCCGGCATCACGTCAGTTAGCCAAGAAGCTTTCTCCTAACTCTATTATATTAGAAGATAATCAAAAGATTTTTGAGGATGAAAGTGTGCAGGTAGTCGGGCTTTTCACTTTGGCTGACTCGCGGATGGAACAAATAGAAAAAGCTATTCGTTACGGTAAACACATTATTTCAGAAAAACCAGTTGCAGATACAATGGAAAATGAGTGGAAAGTTGTAGAAATGACAGAAAACACAAATCTCATTTCTACGGTAAACTTGTATCTGCGAAATTCCTGGTATCATAATTTAATGAAGGAATATATCCAGCAAGGGGAAATCGGAGAGTTGGCTATTATTCGTATTTGTCACATGACTCCCGGCTTGGCACCAGGTGAAGGTCATGAGTATGAGGGACCTGCTTTCCATGATTGCGGAATGCATTATGTAGATATTACCCGTTGGTATGCAGGATGTGATTATAGAACATGGAATGCCCAGGGAGTGAATATGTGGAACTATAAAGATCCTTGGTGGGTGCAATGTCACGGAACTTTTCAAAATGGGGTCGTTTTTGATATTACCCAAGGATTTGTTTATGGGCAATTATCTAAAGACCAGACACATAATTCGTATGTAGATATTATAGGTACAAAAGGGGTTGTGCGTATGACGCATGACTTCAATACTGCTGTTGTCGACCTACACGGTGTCAATCAGACCATCCGTGTAGAGAAACCTTTTGGCGGCAAGAATATAGACGTGTTGTGTGACCTGTTTGCTGATTCGGTAGAAACCGGAAAACGCAGTTCACGATTACCGCTAATGCGCGATTCGGCTATTGCATCCGAATATGCATGGACATTCTTGAAAGATACCCGCAAACACGATTTGCCCGCTATTGGTAATTTGCGCACTTTGGAGCAAATACGCGAACGAAGAAAAAACATGAAAAATGGATATGGATTGTTGCACGGCAACCTTCCAAAGATTATTAACCCTTAAACAAATAAAATCATGTCAAACATTTCGAGGAGAAAATTTCTCAAAACGGGAGCCGCTGCTTTAGCAGGTATAACCATTGCTCCTAGTACAATTTTAGGTATGAGTCACGGGCATGTGTCGCCTACTGACAAATTAAATCTTGCAGCTGTGGGTATTGGTGGCATGGGACATGCCAACATTAATCACGTAAAGGGCACTGAAAATATTGTGGCTCTTTGTGATGTGGATTGGAAGTACGCAAAAGGCGTGTTCGACGAATTCCCCAAGGCTAAAAAATACTGGGACTATCGTAAGATGTATGATGAAATGGGTAAATCTATCGACGGTGTGATTATCGCAACTGCCGACCATACTCATGCTATTATCACTGCTGACGCAATGACAATGGGAAAACATGTATATTGTCAGAAACCATTGACCCACTCTGTTTATGAATCTCGTTTGTTGACAAAACTGGCTGCATCAACGGGCGTGGTCACCCAAATGGGTAATCAAGGGGCATCGGATGAAGGTACGGATTTAGTATGTGAATGGATTTGGAATGGTGAAATCGGTGACGTAACGAAAGTAGAATGTGCAACAGACCGTCCTATTTGGCCTCAAGGATTGAATGTTCCTGAAAAGGTTGATAAAATTCCTAGCACATTGAATTGGGATTTGTTTACAGGTCCTGCTAAAATGAATCCTTACAATGCTATTTATCATCCTTGGAACTGGCGTGGATGGTGGGATTACGGAACAGGTGCATTGGGTGATATGGCTTGTCATATTTTGCATCAGCCGTTTAAAGCATTGAAATTGCAGTATCCTACCAAAGTGGAAGGTTCATCGACATTATTGTTGAATGCTTGTGCTCCACAGGCACAACACGTGAAAATGATTTTCCCTGCTCGTGAAAATATGCCGAAAGTAGCTATGCCTGAAGTGGAAATACATTGGTATGATGGCGGTATGATGCCAGAACGTCCGAAAGGATTCCCAGAAGGAAAACAACTGATGCAGAGCGGTGGTGGTTTGACTATTTTCCACGGAACAAAAGATACATTGATTTGCGGATGTTATGGACAGAATCCTTGGTTGCTTTCAGGTCGTAAACCAAATGCACCGAAGGTTTGCCGTCGTGTTCCTAAAGCAATGAATGGTGGTCACGAAATGGATTGGGTACGTGCATGTAAAGAAGATAAATCTAATCGTATCATGACTAAATCTGACTTCTCAGAAGCCGGACCTATGAATGAAATGGTAGCAATGGGTGTATTGGCTATTCGTTTGCAAGCTCTGAATAAGACTCTCGAGTGGGATGGAGCTAACATGTGTTTTACAAATATCGGTGATAACGAAACCATTCGTACTGTTATCAAAGACGGATTCAAGATTCATAATGGTCATCCTACATTTGATAAGACATGGACAGATCCGATCAATGCAAAACAGTTTGCGGCTGAATTAGTGAAACATAATTATCGTGAAGGCTGGAGACTGCCTGATATGCCAAGATAAAAGTAGATTAAAAATTAAAGATTAAAAATTAAATAGTTGATATCATGAAAAAAGTATTTTATCCATTAGCTTGTTGTTGTCTTGCTGCAGGCGTTTTCGCTTCTTGCGGTGGTCAGAAGAAAGCAAATGCTCCGGAAGAGCAAAAAGTTGCGTTGACTTACTCTAAATCATTGAAAGCGGCAGAAACAGATAGCTTGAATTTGCCTGTTGATGAAAATGGTTATATCACAATCTTTGATGGCGAAACATTTAACGGATGGCGTGGTTATGGAAAAGACCGTGTTCCTTCTAAATGGACAATTGAAGACGGTTGTATCAAATTCAACGGTTCTGGTGGCGGTGAAGCTCAAGACGGTGATGGTGGTGACCTGATTTTTGCTCACAAGTTTAAAAACTTCGAACTGGAAATGGAGTGGAAGGTTTCTAAAGGTGGTAACTCCGGTATTTTCTATTTAGCTCAGGAAGTTACATCGAAAGATAAAGACGGTAATGATGTGCTTGAGCCTATTTATATTTCTGCGCCCGAATATCAGGTGTTGGACAATGCCAATCATCCGGATGCTAAATTGGGTAAGGACAACAATCGTCAGTCAGCTTCTTTGTATGACATGATTCCGGCAGTTCCTCAAAACTCTAAACCGTTTGGCGAATGGAACAAGGCTAAGATTATGGTTTATAAAGGTACTGTTGTTCACGGACAAAACGATGAAAACGTACTTGAATATCATTTGTGGACAAAACAATGGACTGATATGTTGCAAGCAAGTAAGTTCAGTGAAGAAAAATGGCCTTTGGCATTTGAATTGCTGAATAATTGCGGTGGCGAAAATCACGAAGGTTTCATTGGTTTGCAAGATCACGGTGACGATGTTTGGTTCCGCAACATCCGCGTGAAAGTTTTGGACTAATCGAATAGTAATAAAGAAAGGCACGGGTTACGTGTATTTCACGTTTTTTTTGAATGGCGATTGCCATGGAGTAACCGTGAAGTCTGTGTAATCCGTGCCTGTTTTTTCTATGTAAACCTGAATAATTGTAACCCACTAATATCTATTATATGAAAACTAGAATTTATATCTGTGCATTGGCTGCTCTTTTCATGATTCCACTGGCAGTAACGGCACAAACCAAGAAAAAAGCTAAAAAAGAAGTAGCAATTCAGCTCTATTCTGTCAGAGATATATTAAACAAGGTAGACAACAAAAATGGTAAGTGTGACCCCACTTATACTGCTCTTCTGAAGAAATTGGCAAACATGGGATATACCGGTGTTGAAGCTGCCAATTATAACAACGGTAAATTTTATGACCGTACTCCCCAACAATTTAAGAAAGATGTCGAATCGGCAGGATTAAAAGTCTTGTCTTCACATTGTACAAGACAATTGTCTAAAGAAGAATTGGCTTCCGGCGACTATTCAAAGTCACTTGAATGGTGGGATCAATGTATTGCCGATCACAAAGCTGCCGGTATGAAATATATTGTAGCTCCGTGGATGGATGTACCTAAGACACTCAAGGATTTAGAAACATATTGTGCATATTATAATGAAATAGGCAAGC
Source organism: Bacteroides sp. AM37-9 (assembly GCF_003603455.1). Lineage (NCBI taxonomy): Bacteria > Pseudomonadati > Bacteroidota > Bacteroidia > Bacteroidales > Bacteroidaceae > Bacteroides > Bacteroides sp. AM37-9. Next base: position 131,630 of record NZ_QTNF01000010.1, read on the forward strand.
GTTGCAAACAACAAGGTTTGTCGTTCGGATATCACAATCACGCTCATGAATTTCAGAAGGTAGAAGATAAAGTGATGTATGATTATATGTTAGAACATACGAATCCTGAATATGTTTTCTTCCAGATGGACCTTTATTGGGTAGTTCGCGGACAAAACAGTCCTGTTGATTATTTTAATAAATATCCCGGTCGCTTCCAGATATTCCATGTGAAAGATCACAGAGAGATTGGACAAAGTGGAATGGTCGGTTTTGATGCTATCTTTAAGAATGCAAAAACTGCAGGCGTTAATTATCTCGTTGCTGAAATCGAAAAGTATAGTGTTCCGGTAGAGGAAAGTGTAGAAGAAAGTCTGGATTATTTATTGAACGCTCCCTTTGTGAAAAGTTCATACGCTAAATAACGTGTGGCTTGCTAAAATAAAGGCATAAAAAAAAGTCTGTGCATGCTTTCGCATGGCAGACTTTCAATTCTCTCTAAGCTGTTTCTGAATTATTCAGCTACAGTTTCAGTTGCAGTGCTATCAGCATTCAAAGAATCTGCTGCTGCGGCTGCTGCTTGTTCAGCTTCAAGAGCTGCTGCTTCTACTGCTGCGATTGAGTCAGCGATACGGATAGAATCCTGAGTTGCTTTTGCTGCGTCAGCTGCTTTGTTACCACATGATGCGAATGATACTGCTACGATAGCTACGGCCATCAAAACTAATTTTTTCATTTTCTTTGCTTTTTAAAAACGTAATACAATCAATTGCTTTATTAAAACGATGCAAAGGTATGTACTTTTTCAATATGTTGTTCTCGAAACGCCAACTTTTTTTATATTTTTTTTTGTAACTGGCCACTTTTCTCCCCTTTTTATATGTTTTAGAACATACTAATCGACAGCAATACTGTTATATAAGTATCTTTTTATGCTTCTTTTGGGCGTTTTTTCAAATTCAGTAGGGTAGAGTTGGATCTTGCTGATTTTCTCATAAGCGGCTACGTTGCTGTTCAGGTTCTTAAGATTTTCATCCATGATTGTTTTCAGGTTATCCGGATTATTTAATCCGAGAGAATCCAACGCTTCGTAATCGGCATAAACAAGTGCCACTAATTTTTTATTGCGTTCGATAACAAGACTTTCGAGAATGAAAGGTAGGTTATTCAGTTTGGTTTCCAACTCTTCGGGGAAGATATTCTGTCCGCTAGAACTTAAGATCATAGTTTTGAGTCGTCCCCGGATGAAAATATTTCCGTTGCTGTCCATGGAACCGAGGTCACCCGTACGTAGCCAGCCGTCCTGCGTGAATACTTCCTGTGTTGCTTCCTGGTTCTTGTAGTAGCCCACCATCACATTTTCTCCCCGAACCTGGATTTCTCCGGTTTCTGCTTCCGGGGTTTCCTTATAGATACGTGCTTCCATTATATCTAGAATCTTTCCGGAAGAACCTAGTACAAATTCATCCCAGGGGGCGTAGCTGATAAGCGGACCGCATTCTGTCATTCCATAACCGATGGTAAAAGGGAATTTGATTTTGTAGAAGAATTCTTCTACTTCCTTATCCATAGCGGCGCCACCGATAATGATCTCTTTAAACCGTCCTCCCAGTGCATCAATCAGTCTTTTACGTATCTGGTTGTAGATTTGGGTGTCGAGCAGAGGGATATTGAGTGCCCACTTCATACCTTTTTTATTAATGAGTGGCTGGATAATATTCTTATATATCTTTTCAATCACTAGCGGGACAGTAATAATAAGGTTAGGTTTCACTTCCTCAAAAGCTTTCATTATAATTTTAGGAGAAGGCGTTTTTCCAAGCAAAGTGACATGGGTGCCGACAGCCGTTGCTGTCAGAAAGTCGAATGCGCAACCGTATGCGTGGGCGAGGGGAAGGAAAGAAAGCACTTTATCCCCTTTTTTAAGGAGTTCGGTACGAATACCGAAAGTGACATTGCCGGCAAGATTGTTTCCTGTCAGCATCACACCCTTACTGAAACCGGTGGTTCCGGAAGTGTAATTTAACAGCATCACCTTGTCATTGGATAAAGTGGTGTACTGAACATCTTCACGGGTAAATCCTTTCGGATACAAAGCATGCATCTCTTTATCGGTATTTTTCAGAAACTTCTGTATGGTTTCCCCGTCACGTTGATAAAGACACCGGAAATCAGTCAATGAGAATACTCCCCGTAGCCCCGTTAATTTTTCCTCTTCCAGATTCTCCCAAATGCTGTCGCTGGTGAACAGGAATACAGATTCGGAATGATTGACGATATGATGAACGTCATTAGGCGTAAAATCTTGAAGGATAGGGACAATGATCGCTCCGTATGTGATCGTTGCCATATAGGCGATGCACCAATGAGCGTTATTTTTGCCGATAACTGAAATCTTATCTCCTCTGCGAAGGCTACAATGTTTGAATAACAGATGTAAACGGGCGATTTTTTCAGCTACCTCACCGTATGTGTATTGGGTATCTTCTCCATAATCAGTATAACAAGGCAGATCCCAATTCTCACGAAAACTATTTTCGTATAGTTTAATGAAATTCTCTTTAATCATTGCACGTTTTTTAGTGAATTGTGCAAAAATAGGAATAAACTTTCGTATCCTAAAGTGTTTTACTGATAATAATGTGTAACTTTGCAAAGTTAATGTGTTTATAACAGCTTATGATAGATACCACTGTATTTCAAAATAAGACAGCCGTTTATTATACTTTAGGCTGCAAATTAAATTTTTCAGAGACTTCAACTATCGGTAAAATCCTGCGTGAGGCAGGAGTCCGGACTGCGCGCAAAGGAGAGAAAGCAGATATCTGTGTGGTAAATACCTGTTCGGTGACAGAGATGGCGGATAAGAAATGCCGGCAAGCCATCCACCGCTTGGTAAAGCAGCATCCCGATGCTTTTGTGGTAGTGACCGGATGTTATGCGCAATTGAAGCCTGGCGACGTGGCAAAGATAGATGGAGTAGATGTAGTGCTGGGAGCGGAACAGAAGGGAGAACTACTTCAATATCTGGGCGACCTCCAAAAGCATGAAAAAGGAGAGGCTATCACCACTACAACCAAAGATATCCGTTCGTTTTCTCCCTCGTGTTCACGGGGAGACCGTACCCGTTTCTTCTTGAAGGTGCAGGATGGATGCGATTACTTCTGTTCATATTGCACGATTCCTTTTGCCCGCGGGCGAAGTCGTAACGGGACTATTGCTTCCATGGTTGAGCAGGCCCGGCAGGCAGCTGCTGAAGGCGGAAAAGAAATCGTTCTGACCGGAGTGAATATCGGAGATTTTGGTAAAACAACAGGAGAGAGTTTTTTTGATCTGGTAAAAGCATTGGATCAGGTAGAGGGAATCGAACGTTATCGTATCTCTTCCATAGAACCCAATCTGTTGACTGATGAGATTATCGAGTTTGTGTCTCATTCCCGTAGTTTTATGCCTCATTTTCATATCCCTTTGCAATCCGGTTGCGATGAAGTTTTGCAGTTAATGCGCCGTCGTTACGACACTGCTCTTTTTGCTTCGAAAGTGAAGAAGATAAAAGAGGTGATGCCGGATGCTTTTATCGGAGTGGACGTGATTGTGGGAACCCGTGGAGAAACACCCGAATACTTTGAACAGGCTTATCAGTTTATTGACGGATTGGATGTGACGCAGTTGCATGTGTTTAGCTATTCCGAACGTCCCGGAACGCAAGCCTTAAAAATAGAATATGTGGTTTCTCCGGAAGAGAAGCATCAGCGTAGTCAGCGTCTGTTGGCACTATCGGACCAAAAGACACAGGCTTTTTATGCATGTCATATCGGGCAGACAATGCCGGTATTGATGGAAAAATCGAAAACTGGTGCTCCGATGCATGGATTTACGGAGAATTATATTCGTGTAGAGGTGGAAAGTGATGACTCGCTGGATAATCAGGTAGTTAATGTACGTCTGGGAGAGTTTAATGAGGAGATGACAGCACTTAAAGGTACAATTTTGATATAAGTTATGAGATCAAAACTTATCTATTGGTTGGTATACAGTGGAATGTGGCTGTTTTCAGCTCTTCCGTTCCGGATTTTATATATGCTTTCGGATTTAAATTATCTGCTGATGTATCGTGTTGGAAAATATCGTCGGAAAGTAGTTCGGGGAAATCTATTGAGATCATTTCCGGAAAAAACTGATGCGGAGAGATTACAGATAGAACGCAAGTTTTATCGCTATTTGTCGGATTATATGCTTGAAGATTTGAAATTGTTGCATATGTCTGCTGAAGAACTTTGTGAGAGAATGACTTATAAGAATACGGAACAATATCTTGAACTGACAGAAAAGTATGGAGGTATTATAGTAATGATTCCTCATTATGCCAATTATGAGTGGTTGATAGGCATGGGAGCAATCATGAAACCAGGGGATGTTCCCGTACAGGTTTATAAACCGTTGAGGGATAAATATTTGGATGAGTTGTTTAAACGTATTCGTTCTCGTTTCGGGGGGTATAATATTCCGAAACATTCTACAGCCCGTGAAATTATTAAGCTCAAACATGATGGAAAAAAGATGGTAGTCGGTTTGATTACTGATCAATGGCCCAGTGGATATGATAAATATTGGACTACCTTTTTAGGACAGGAAACCGGTTTTCTGAATGGTGCGGAGCGAATTGCCAAAATGATGAATTTTCCTGTTTTCTATTGCGAGCTTAGTAAGAAGCGCAGAGGATACTGTGAAGCGGAGTTCAAGTTAATGACGGAAACACCGAAAGAAACAAGAGAAGGAGAAATCACGGAAATGTTTGCTCATAGATTAGAACAGACGATTCGTAAAGAACCGGCATATTGGTTGTGGTCTCATAAACGTTGGAAAATGACTCGTGAAGAAGCCGATCGATTAGAAGAGAAAGAGCTGAACAAGAAAAAAGAATAATAATGAAAGTTTCAGTTGTAATTTTAAATTGGAACGGGTGTGATATGCTCCGTACTTTTCTTCCGTCTGTCGTCCGGTATTCGGAAGGGGAGGGGATTGAGGTCTGTGTGGCTGACAATGGTTCTACGGACGCTTCCGTTACTTTGCTTCAACAGGAATTTCCTTCTGTCAGAACGATTGTTCTCGACCAAAATTATGGCTTTGCGGATGGATATAATTTAGCATTGCAGCAGGTCGACGCAGAATATGTAGTTCTTTTGAATTCGGATGTCGAGGTGACGGAACATTGGTTGGAACCAATGATTGCTTATCTTGATAAGCATCCGGAGGTAGCTGCTTGTCAGCCGAAGATACGAAGCCAGCGGCAAAAAGAATATTTCGAATATGCCGGGGCAGCCGGTGGCTTTATTGATAAATACGGTTATCCTTTTTGTAGGGGGCGTATTATGGGAGTTGTGGAGAAAGACGAAGGCCAGTATGATACGGTAATTCCTGTTTTCTGGGCCACGGGGGCAGCGTTGTTTATCCGGCGCACTGATTATGTGAATGTCGGGGGATTGGATGGACGTTTCTTTGCTCACATGGAAGAAATAGATTTGTGCTGGCGACTCCGTTCGCGGAATCGTGAGATTGTCTGTGTACCTCAAAGCATTGTCTATCATGTGGGGGGAGCTACTCTTAAAAAAGAGAATCCTCATAAGACTTTTCTTAATTTCCGTAATAATCTTGTCATGCTCTATAAGAATCTTCCACAGGAGGAGTTAAATAAAGTGATGCGTATCCGGACCTGTCTCGATTATCTGGCGGCGTTCAATTTCTTGTTGCAAGGGCACTGGGATAATGCTAGTGCTGTGATGCGTGCGCGGAAAGAGTATAAACGATTATGTCCGTCATTTTCTTTGTCCCGTGAAGAAAATATGAGAAAAAAAACTTTGAATCCGATACTTGAACGGACAAAAAGTAGTATATTGTGGCAGTTTTATGCGAGGGGATGCAAACGATTCTCTCAATTGTCGGATTTAAAAGGATAGCAAATGGAATCAAAGGTTAGAAGAGGCATCGGGCTGGTAGCGCATGATGCAATGAAAAAAGACCTCATCGAATGGGTACTGTGGAACTCGGAACTGTTGATGGGTAATAAATTCTACTGTACAGGTACTACGGGTACTTTGATATTGGAAGCATTGAAGGAGAAACATCCTGATGAAGAGTGGGATTTTACGATTTTAAAATCAGGTCCGTTAGGTGGTGATCAACAGATGGGATCACGTATTGTGGATGGGCAGATTGATTATCTCTTTTTCTTCACGGACCCCATGACATTGCAACCGCATGATACGGATGTAAAAGCATTAACCCGTTTGGCCGGTGTAGAAAATATTGTTTTCTGTTGTAACCGTTCTACGGCGGATCATATTATTTCCAGTCCGTTATTTATGGATCCTGATTACGAACGCATTCATCCGGACTATTCCAGCTATACAAAACGTTTTCAGGATAAACCTGTGGTGACAGAAGCTGTCGAATCGGTAAATAGAAGAAAAAAGAAGAGAAAATAAGCCGGTAGTTTACGGCTGTGAAAATAGAAGCAGATCTTGCTTAAAAAAGGAATGCAGATGATACGGATTACTTTATTAATATCGTATTATCTGCATTTCGTCATTTATGTTTCATTTCTAGCTGTGATTATCTTATTTCTTGCTGCAGTGTAGCTCAATTCCTGCGGACTCTATATCTGCTCCCATCGGTGGGTTTCGTTTGGAAAGCCGGAGTTCGATTTCTTCAATACAGGGGAATTGGTCAAAGAGTTTTTGTATAATCCGTCCGCTAACGTGTTCCAGCAATTTCGAGGGAACAGCCATTTCGTTTTTTATCACTTGATGTACTTCGGCATAGTTGACGGTGTCGGTAACTTCATCTGTCCGGGCAGCTTTGCTGATATCTACTTTCAGTTTCAGGTCAATGAGATATTCATTCCCAATCAGATTTTCTTGCGGTGCGACTCCATGATAGGCGTAACAACGAATTTCTTTCAAAAGAATATAGCTACTATTTATCTTCATATACTGTCTTTTTAGTGTGATCTTGTTTGACTTTTAACAGGTCTTTCTGTGCAACCATTTGTGGAATCACTTTAAGAAAGACGGGTGTGAGCAGAAGGCAGATGCTTAATGTTATAAGCAGAAGTGCGCTTGCTTGTGCCCAACTATTGTGAATATAACGGCTGACTAATGGACCTAAAAAATGAAGTATCGGTCCATGAATACTCAAGGTGATGATTGAATATCGTCCCAAGTAAGAAACAACCTTTATCTTTTTCACTTTTTTGCAAAGTAACATAATCATAAATATTCCTGCAAACGCAGCGATATATACTTGAAAAATATTTCCCGCATAATTGTTGGTACGCATACCCAATGTGGTAGCGGTAAAGTACATTACCACCAGTGCCAATACAACAAAAACCGGTATCAGTTTGTCGAAACGATGGCTGGGATATAGAAAGAAATTATACCGTCGGATCCAGAAACCGGCCACATAGAAGGGGAGGGCAGTCATGGAAACATCTATATACAGGGGTAACTCTATCTGTAATTTTCCGAGATAAAATCCTGCGCAACCAATCAGGATTGTCACAGCGAACATGACAGGCAGATGCTTTTCGCGCAGAAAGTGAATTAGATAAAATAGGATGTTGCAATTAAATAATGCGAGTAGAAACCAGATCGGTGGATTGAACTTGATAAGGTCGTGTCCATGAAATACAACTAAGAGTTCATTCCACGACACAGGCAGTTGAAACACTCCTGGAGCAATCTTCCAAACAATGTATTTCATTAGAAATGCACTTAGATAGAAGAAAAGAAAAGGAATAATCAATTTGTTTATTTTTCGTAGGATGAATCCGAACAGGCCTTCGTATGATTTGAAAAACACTCCCGAGATAAAGAAGTAAAGCGGCATGCGGAAACAGGATAACATCGAATTCGTATCCAGTTGTTCGAAGGCCCCTCCAACGTGTGCCATTACCACAAGGATAATGCAGACTCCTTTGGTTAAGTCCACAAAATCAATACGTCTGCTCTGGTTGCCTTCCATTATCTCTTTTTAATTTCTCTTTTTCGGCGCAAAGATACTTTATAAATCGGAATAAAAAGAGGAACATTGAAAAAATAAACGAATGATGCGAAAAGCGAAAAAGTATGATATATAGTAATGATATTATTGCGAAAAAAATGGTTGACTATGTTTTGAAACTCCTTATTTTACCTCTGTTATCAATATATCCTTGAAAAACGAATGACGCGGATCACATAGATTTTTAGCGTTCTTAATCTAGTGTTATCCGCGTCGGTAGTGTCCGGAAAATATCCTTTTTGAAAGTTACTTGTATCTTTTATTCTATTTATTCGGATCTCTTCCTGTGTATTTAATCAGTTCACCAATCTTATCATTAAGTGTTTTTGCTTTCATCAACTGTTCCAGAGTGAGATGCATCCGGTATCTCCAGTAATTGCGTGGATTGGATGGAACATTAATTCGCTCTTCCGCCACATTCGGATTTCTCCATTTCCCGTCTATCGATAACCAGTCTTGGAAAGACAAGATACAGAGAATGGAATTACTGTTGAGATGGTTGCGTACGATTTCCTCGCATAACTCCGGGGTGGCAGTTGTCGGTGCAACTCCGTAATGTCCTAACGTTGCATTATAGTAACGTTGGGTCTGTTGATAATCTTCTTCCCACCAGCCACGCAACGTAGACATATCGTGAGTGGAGATTGTGCAGACAGACCGGTACGGATACTCATTTAAATGCCCGAATTCATACATCGGATTCTTAGGCATCCGCTGAATTTCCAGACTAAGAATCCGGAGATCATTCATCACCGACGACACACAAGCAGGAATCATCCCCAAATCTTCTCCACAAACCAACATGCGGGTTGACTGTGTCAATTGAGGTAACTTCTTCATAGCCTGTTGATACCAGAACTCGTTGTGCCGGTGATAATAATACTGATCGTATAGTTTGTTAAACGCATTTTTCTCTTCTTCGTTCAGCGACCGGAATACGAAATCCCGTTGCACACCGATGCGCGGGTGGTATTTACCTTCCTCTTTCTTATCCGCAACAAATAAGACGTTGCTGATTAATGAATAAAGCCCTTCCCGAATCCATACACTATCTTCATCATTTCTACCGGCGAAGAATTGCTCTACCTCCCGTTGTGTTTCGAATCCCGGTTTCATCCGATAAAGTCCGGAGTCATCAACCGATTCAAGGAAATCCTGTTTGACTAAATGGGTATGCGGTCCGAACAACTGTCCGAGGAAAGATTCATGGATGAATGGTAGCAGATATTCATCCCGGAACGTTAGACCATAACTTTCGATTTCTTCCCGGCTCATCGGTAAAGAAGGATCAAACTGACCTAACAATCCGTGTACAGCGTGCATTGGTATTTCCCAAATACGGAAGAACCCGAGGATATGATCGATCCGGTAAGCATCGAAGTATTCCGCCATTTTCTGAAAACGCTTCATCCACCAGCGGTATCCGTCTTTTTCCATGACATCCCAGTTGTATGTGGGGAATCCCCAGTTTTGTCCGTTGATCGAGAAATCATCGGGCGGAGCACCCGCTTGTCCGTCGAGATTGAAGTAATGGGGTTCTGTCCAGGCTTCCACGCTGTTGCGGCTGATACCAATCGGAATATCCCCCTTTAATACGACACCGTGTTGGCGGGCATATTCGGTTGCAGACAACAACTGCAGATGCAGATGATACTGGATATAATAATACAACGAGATGTGAGGATAATCTGCCGTTCCCGGTTGGCACATTTTTTCTATATCTTCCGCTTGGTAAACAGAGTGTCGCGGCCATTGGCGGAAATTGGGCGTTTTGTAGGCATCGCGCAGATAACTAAAGACTGCATAAGGTTGCAGCCATTCCTTGTTCGTTTCAAAGAAATCTTTGAAACCTTTGGAAGCCAATACCTTTTCTCCTTCCTGTCGGAACAGTAAGTTGAAAAACTCCCATTTAGTTTGGTTGACCGCTTCGTAGTCAATAGCAGGGAGGCTGTTCAGTTCCTTTTGCTTCTTGCTGAATTTCGATATCGCTTCTTTATCTTTCAGAGTTCCCATTTGCCTGATATCCGCATACATCGGATGGAAAGCATAAATAGAAATGCTGTTATAAGGATAAGAGTCCGTCCATGCATGAGTCATGGTGGTGTCGTTGACCGGTAAAATCTGAATAACTTTCTGGCGAGTATTTACTGCCCAGTCGACCATACGTTTCAAGTCGCCGAAATCACCTACTCCGAAACTTTTCTCTGATTTTAAAGAAAATACGGGTATAGCGATTCCTGCCCCTTTCCATGCGGGAATGTCGAAATAAACATATCGGTCGGAAATCACGAGCGTTTCGTTGGTCTTCAGTTCCGGGTCTGCCAGATAGCGGTTAGGGTTTTTCTCCCAGCAGTCTGCTTTCTTTTCCTGTTTGTTGTAGAGGATGAATTTATATTCCAGCGGATATTTTAGTTTGCTGGCGTCCAGCTCTATCTGCCATTCCGGGAAATTGGTATCACTCATCAGCACCGCTTTCTCCGGGTCCCAGTGACCTAATGATTTCTGGTTGCCACAAATTGCCAGGCAATAATCTTTGTTGATACGTGGGGCGTAGGCCTTGATAACCAGTCCCTTCTTATATCTTTGCGGGATATTCTCTTTTTCAGGATGTGCCAGTAAGGCTTCTGTAAAAGCAGAACTATAAAGATACAGTTGTTCCGGGATATTTTTCCAGCAATCATTGATTCTGTATATCTTCCTGGAGCTGCCTGATAAGAAAATAGATCTCGAAAAACTGTCCCATTCCTTGCGGATAACTATTCCGTTTTGCTCTATCTGATAGCTATAATTGATAGTCATCCCTTCTTGAGGGACTTCAAGCTCAAGTTCTGCCGTCCAATAGATACCATCGGTGGTGTGTAAAGGAATTGATTCCGGAAATAAGCCGGAAATCCTTACTTCTTCTCCCCAATTGGTGCGGTATTCAATATTAAATGATAGAATCATATATATTAGATTTTGATTGTATATGTAAGACACTGCAAGTATAAGACATTTTTTTGAATAAAAAATAAAAGGAGCCGCACCGGACTCCTTTTAATCTTTTGTTTATATATTAATTAACATACGTAGGACTATTATCCACATCTGGAAGCGCCGCAAGTAGTACAAATCAGACAGCCTTCCTGATAAACCAATGTCTCGTTGCCACAGTTCGGGCACTTCTTACCTTTGGCTTCCGTTCCATCCTGAATATACTTCTTCAATGCACGTTCTACACCGTTTTTCCAAGTGTTGATACTTTCACTGTTCAATTGCAGAGAGCCAACCAGTTTGATAACCTGTTCAATCGGCATCCGGTAGCGAAGCACGCCGGAAATCAATTTTGCATAGTTCCAGTATTCCTTGTTGAACTTCTCTGACAATCCTTCAATGGTCGTCTTATATCCGCGTTTGTTCTCGAATTGGAAGTCGTAACGTTTGGTACCGTCTTCATCCACATTTTTGATGATACGTCCGCAAGTCACGCTCTTAGGCAGCAAGATACCTTCATCGTCATCTTGCAAACCAGTGAATATTTCATAAGGGTGTCCGTCCAATAATCCGACAAAAGCTACCCATTTTTCCTTGTTGTTCTGGAAACGGACAACGTCTGCTTCCAATATTCTCGGACGTACCTCTACAACCGTAGGCGGTTTGCAAGGAGGAAGTCCTTCTTTCTTGTCCTTATCCGATTTCGTAGAGATCAGCACTCCGGAGCGTGAACCGTCACGATATACGGTACAACCTTTACAGCCGGATTTCCATGCTTCTACATACAGGCGGTTTACTAAATCCTCGTCCACATCGTTCGGCAGATTGATGGTTACGCTGATAGAGTGGTCTACCCATTTCTGGATTCTTCCCTGCATCTTCACCTTCATCAACCAGTCGACATCGTTAGAAGTCGCTTTGTAATAAGGAGATTTGGCAACCAGTTCGTCAATTTCTTCCTGGGTGTAACGTCTGGCCGGATCGTATCCGTTAGCTTCCATCCAAGTAACAAATTTATGATGGAATACGATGTATTCTTCGAATGCGTCCCCTGTTTCGTCTACAAAGTCTACATGAACATTCGTATCGTTCGGGTTCACCTTTCTTCTACGTTTGTAAACAGGCAGGAATACAGGCTCGATACCCGAGGTGGTCTGCGTCATCAAACTGGTCGTTCCGGTTGGAGCAATCGTCAGGCAGGCAATGTTGCGGCGACCATATTTCTTCATGTCCTCATACAGTTTCGGGTCGGCTGCTGCCAAGCGTTGGATGAACGGATTGTTCTGTTCACGTTCGCTATTGTATATTTCGAAGGCACCGCGTTCTTTGGCCATTTCCACTGAAGAACGATAGGCACCGAGAGCTACTGTCTTGTGTACTTTTTCAGAGAATTCCGTTGCTTCTTCCGTTCCGTAGCGCAATCCTAATGCAGCAAGCATATCACCTTCTGCAGTGATCCCTACGCCGGTACGACGACCTTGTCCGCTCTTCTTGTAGATTTTCTCCCAAAGTGCACGTTCCGCATGTTTCACTTCTTCGTTTTCCGGATCTTCGTCAATCTTGGTCATGATACGTTCGATCTTCTCTAGTTCGAGGTCGATAATATCGTCCATGATCCGTTGAGCGAGAGCCACGTGTTTTTGGAACAGGTCGAAATCAAAATAAGCATCCGGTTTGAACGGATTTACCACATAAGAATATAGATTGATAGCCAGTAAGCGGCAAGAATCGTAAGGACATAGAGGAATTTCTCCGCATGGGTTGGTAGATACCGTTCTGTAACCCAGGTCTGCATAGCAATCAGGCACAGATTCACGGATAATCGTATCCCAGAACAAAACGCCCGGTTCTGCCGATTTCCATGCATTGTGAACGATTTTCTTCCACAAGGTAGAAGCGTCGATTTCCTTGGTGAATGTAGGTTGGGCAGAGTCGATAGGATATTGCTGTACATACGGCTTTTCGTCTACGGCAGCCTGCATGAAAGCGTCGTCCAACTTGACAGAAACGTTTGCTCCGGTCACTTTACCTTCGGTCATCTTGGCATCAATGAATGCTTCCGAATCCGGATGCTTGATAGACACGCTCAACATCAATGCACCGCGACGTCCGTCTTGAGCTACTTCACGAGTGGAATTCGAATATCGTTCCATGAACGGAACAAGACCGGTAGAAGTCAACGCCGAGTTTTTAACGGGAGAACCTTTCGGACGGATGTGTGATAAGTCATGACCTACACCACCGCGTCTTTTCATTAGTTGTACCTGTTCTTCGTCGATTTTGATAATAGCGCCATAAGAGTCGGCTGCACCGTCCACTCCGATAACGAAGCAGTTGGATAGTGAAGCAACCTGGTAGTCGTTACCGATTCCTGTCATCGGGCTACCTTGGGGGACGATGTACTTGAAGTGATCCAGTAAATCATACAGTTCTTTTGCTGTCAACGCATTCGGATACTTCGATTCTACGCGTGCCACTTCATTTGCAATTCTCCAATGCATGTCTTCCGGGGATTTTTCATAGATATTACCGAAAGAATCCTTTACTGCGTATTTGTTTACCCAAACCCTTGCAGCAAGCTCGTCGCCTTGAAAATATCGTAAAGATTCTTCATAGGCTTCGTCGTAAGAATAAATCTGTTTTTCCACGATTCAATTTGTGTTAAATCTCGTTTTTAATAAGTAATATGTAGAAGTTTACTTATCGTTAACAAATGTAGGCGCAAAGCTAAGAATGTTTTTTCATCTATCAAAATAAAAATGAATTAATTTATTAACAGGTTGCAAGTTTTCCATTTGTTTATGCTAAGTGTTTGATAAACAGTTAGAATTGAATTTTGTTCAAAGGTTAAAGTTCTCCAAAAAGAAAACTATTCTATTCCACTAGTGTGGTGGATTATTTTTTTCTTTTTATATCTTTGCAAAAAAAAGATATGTTTGAAACCGTAAAGAACAGAAGAACTATCCGGAAATATCTGCCTAAAGATATAAATCCGATTTTGTTAAATGATTTGCTTGAAACCTCTTTCCGTGCTTCTACGATGGGTGGGATGCAACTTTATAGTGTGATTGTGACTCGCGATGCGGAAATGAAAGAGAAACTTTCGCCTGCTCATTTCAATCAGCCGATGGTAAAAAATGCTCCGGTCATACTGACTTTTTGTGCTGATTTCCGTCGTTTCAGCAAATGGTGTGAACAGCGGAAAGCTGTGCCGGGCTACGATAATTTAATGTCTTTTATGAATGCGTCTATGGATACTTTGCTTGTTGCGCAGACTTTTTGTACGCTGGCGGAAGAAGCAGGACTCGGCATTTGTTATTTGGGAACTACCACTTATAATCCTCAAATGATTATTGATACCCTCCAACTCCCCGAACTGGTATTCCCTCTTACCACAATAACGGTAGGTTATCCGGATGGTATTCCCGCACAAGTAGATCGTTTGCCTTTGGAAGCTGCCGTGCACGATGAAAAATATCACGACTATACACCGGAAGAAATAGATAAACTCTATGCCTACAAAGAATCGTTGCCGGAAAACAAGCAGTTTATCGAAGAAAATAAAAAAGAAACATTGGCTCAAGTCTTTACGGACGTGCGTTACACAAAGAAAGATAACGAATTTATGTCCGAAAACCTATTGAAAGTACTTCGCCAGCAAGGATTCTTGAAATAAGTATTAAGTATTTTTCAAGTATAAAGTATTAAGTATTACCCTGGTGCGAAACCGCATAATAAAGCCTGTCCGCATGGATAATACTTAATACTTTATACTTAATTTCAGTTTCTCTTTTTCAGTAACGATTCTATTTCCTGTACTTCTGCACTAAAGCTTTTGTCCACCTCCAATTGTCCTTTTACGGTTTTGCAGGCGTGAAGTACCGTTGCATGGTCTTTGTTACCGATAAACTTACCTATCTTAGAAGTTGAAAAGTCTGTGTGGTTTTTAGCTAGATACATGGCGATCTGTCGTGCTTGAACGACTTCTCTTTTTCTGGATTTTGTATGTATGGCAGACGGTTCCAGATCAAAATGTTTGCATACCACTTTGAGGATATCATCGATGGTAACCGCTTTCGTTTCGTTATGAACCACGCCATGTACAATGTGTTGTGCCAAATCCAAATCTATTTCTTTGTTGAAAATAGTGGAACGAGCCATGATAGCAATGACGATACCTTCCAAATCGCGTACACTTTCATTCACATTTTCGGCAATATAATCGATCACTTCTGGCGGGAATTGTAACCCGTCGCGGTGTATCTTGTTGCGTAGAATGTTTTTGCGAAGTTCTACCGTCGGCTTTTCAAGCTCGGCTACCATACCCCATTTGAAACGGGTCAGGAGGCGTTCTTCAATACCTTGCAACAATACAGGAGCACGGTCTGAAGTTAATATGAGCTGTTTGCCGTTCTGGTGTAAATGATTGAAGATATGGAAGAAGTTGTTTTGAGTCTTGGTGACACCGGCAAACTCCTGAATATCATCAATGATTAATACATCAATCGTCTGATAAAAGTTAATAAAGTCGTTGGTCGTGTTATTGCGTACAGAATCCGTATATTGTACCTGGAACAAATGTGCCGAAACGTACAATACTCTTTTCTCTGGATAAATTTCTTTGATTTTCGTGCCTATTGCGTTTGCCAGGTGCGTCTTTCCTACTCCGGATGCTCCATAAAGGAATAACGGGTTGAAAGCAGTCCCTCCCGGTTTTTGCGCTACGGCTTCCGCCACACTTCTTGAAAGTTTATTGCTGTATCCTTCAATGAAGTTCTCAAAATTATAATTGGGATTCAAATGCGGGTCCAAATCCTGAACGGCAGGAGCCTGTAGGAAGCTGGGAGCTTTGTTTCCTCCGATTATGCTTTTGGGAGTAACAGCCGTAGAACGATTGCTTGCTTCGAGATTCACGGTTTGATTCGGAATCGAAGTCTTGTCCACCATGACATTGTACATCAACTTGGTTCCTTCGCCAATGACCTTATATAATGTCTTACGTATAAGATCTACGAATCTCTCTTCCAGTATTTCATAGAAAAACTGGCTCGGGATCTGTAAGATCAACGTTTTGTCCTCATATTTCAACGGAACAATAGGGGCAAACCAAGTATTATATGTCGTCTCGGGAACATTGTCTTTAATAACGTCGAGACAGCGGTTCCAAAGTACGACATGATTTGATTCAATCATAGTAACTTTTAATACATTTATTAATTAAGCAAAACTTCTACGTTTGCAAAATTGGGAATCTTATTCGGAAAAAACAAATCTATTTTTTCTTGTTTTTTTCATGCTAACAATAATGTGTTTACTTTCAATGACTTATGCGTTTGTTGTCGGACACACTCTGTTTACCCTCTCTTGCAGTTTTGTAAGTATCTGTATGTTAATGTCTTATATATATAATTTTAGCCTTTTTTCTCACTTTTGTACGTTTGTACGGGAATATTATTTCGGTTTGTAGATAGACATTTGAAGAGCAATCTACTTTCTTTTGAAAGCCCTTCGTTATTTAGATAAAATCTATATAACGATAATTTGCTACTTGTCTTTCTTGCCGAATAATGAGAAGTGAACGTACCGTTTCGGATGCTCTTTCAGGTCTTCTAATAAGCTGGCTGCATTTTCAGTTGTTGCATTCAGATTATTGTATAAAGTCGGGTCGTTGAAGAGCAGTCCGATTGTGTTATCTTTGCTGTTTAATTTTTCTGTAAGTATTTTTACGTTAGCCAGCGTTTCGTCTATTTTTTTGAAAGTGGCTGCATAGTCTACTTCTTTCAAATTTCCGCTGATAACAACGAAGTTGTCTCCGATGGTGTTCAGTTTACTGGTGAGTTGAGGTATGTCATTACTCATCAGCCCTTTTACCTGCGAACTGACTACTGCCAGGTTGGCGGTTGTCTTCTCTATCGAGTGCAGGGTGGCAGGGATGCTCTTGTCTCCTAATATATTGTTCAGAGAGATGAGGATAGAATCCAGTTTCGGAAGCATTTCTTCTACCTTTGGGATCAGTTTCGCCGCGCTTTCCATCATTCCGTTGTTCAGTGTGCCGGGGATCGTATCTCCTACGGCATATTTTTCGCGCGGGTTGTTTGCCAGAAGAATATTCATGCGTACGCCTCCCATAAGTTCGGATACAAGCTCGGCACTACTCCCTTTGGGAATCCGCAGTTCCGTGTCCAGTTCCACTTCGACAATTACATTTCCGGGTTTGGCATAATCATAATAGATGTCACGCACGATACCTACACGAACACCGTCGGCAAATACCGGGCTTGATTTGGTGAGTCCGTTTACATTTTCAAATTTGGCATAGAAATAGCTGGACGGTTGAAACATGTGTATACCTTTCAGCCAGTTAATTCCGTATATAAGCACACATAGTGCAACGATACCTGCAATACCTATTCTGACTTCTTTTGTAATGTACTTCATTTTATCTTTTTATTTATTTCTTCTTTTCTTGAATTCGGCAATCGCTTCATTGACGTTCATTTTCTCGCCGTTCCGGAAAGCGATGATAAAGGCGTCTTTGAATTGTGCCGTAATGGTGCGCTTCGTACGCAACACCTTGTTATAATCGGCGGAGGCTCCATACGTATATTTGTATATTCCTCCTTCCTTATAATAATCTACCTCTTTCAGTCCTTTCAGCCGTTTGTCGTTTTTGGCGAGAGGTTTGGAAGAAGTAAGTATCTGTATCTTAAACGTAATTTCACTGTCATTGGTTGCACTCTCTACTACAATTGGGCGTTTCGGTGCTGTTTTTGCTGTCGCGGCAGGTTTTGTTTTTGCTTCGGCCAATAGCTTTTCCTGTTGGGGAGCTGTGTTCACACTTTCGGTATCCTTTTGGGCTATTGCCGGGGCATTGTCTTCTTCCTGTTCGGTTGGGACGATCGTTTTGCTGACTCCCGTTAGGCGCAGTTCATGTTCTCTCTTATAATTTAAGAAAGCACGGTAGATGCCTTTTGCCATGGTGCCGGCCCCTTCTTCGGAATTCAGATAGCGCTCCTCTTCGGGCGTAGAGATAAATCCTAGTTCTATCAGAATGCTCGGCATGGCACTCGCTTTTAAGACAAGGAATCCGGCTTGATGCACTCCACGGTCTGCCCTTCTACAAGTTTGGCGAAATTGTTTTTGCATCAGCGAAGCTAGGTGTACACTCTGCTCCATATATTTATCTTGCATGAATTCAAATATAATATATGACTCGGCAGAGTTCGGGTTGAAACCGGCATATCTTGTTTTGTAGTCACTTTCGTAGAGGATTACGGAGTTCTCTCGCTTGGCAACTTCCAGATTTGCGTCTGATTTGGCCAAACCCAGTGTCCAGGTTGAAGCACCTTTTGCGGTACGATTGTTAGCCAGTGCGTTGGTGTGAATGGAAATAAAGAGGTCAGCCTTCGCGTTGTTGGCAATTTCTGCGCGTCGGTCTAAAGGGATGAATACATCTTTGCTACGAGTGTAAATCACTTTGACGTCGTCGCAATTCCTTTTAATCAGATTTCCCACTTTCAGGGCAACGTTCAGATTGATATTTTTCTCTTTCGAGATTTTGCCGATGGCGCCCGGATCATGTCCGCCATGTCCTGCGTCGATAACTACTACAAAATCCTTCCCCCATAAGTGGTTAGTACATGAGGGTAGAAAAAGTAGCCAGAGGCAAATGAATATGTATAATATGTACGGTCTATTCAGTTTCATATCTATAATACGGTGCAAATGTAGTAGAAATTTGTAGAAAACTCATTATTTGCCATTAAGTTTTGTGTTTTTTTCGGTTTAATGGTAGCTTTTTTCCTGAAATCTCCGTTACTTTGTGCTTCGAAGTTAAAATGTACGACGATGCTTAAGTTTTTGAAGAATTGGACGTTACCTATTGCTATGCTGGTAGGTGCTATAGGTTATCCGCTGTTTATCAGCCTTTCTTTTCTGACTCCCTATCTTATTTTTACGATGTTGCTATTGACCTTCTGTAAGGTATCTCCTCGTGATTTGAAGCCTAAACCTCTCCATATGTGGTTGTTATTGATTCAGATTGGCGGAGCGTTGGCTGCTTATCTGCTGCTTTATCGCTTTGATAAAATAGTAGCAGAGGGAGTGATGGTTTGTATTATTTGTCCTACGGCTACGGCTGCTGCGGTGATTACTTCCAAGTTGGGTGGGAGTGCAGCCAGTCTGACTACTTATACATTGATAGCAAATATCGGTGCGGCTATTGCTGTGCCTATTCTTTTTCCTTTGGTGGAGGTGCATCCTGATGTCACTTTTTGGGAGGCGTTTCTTGTTATTTTAGGTAAGGTATTTCCGTTGTTGATTTGTCCTTTTTTGGCTGCCTGGTTGTTGAGTAAGTGTTTGCCAAAAGTGCATCAGAAGTTATTGGGCTATCATGAACTTGCTTTTTATTTGTGGGCTGTGTCTTTAGCTATCGTAACAGCGCAGACATTGTATTCCTTGCTCAATGACCCAGCGGATGGTTTTACGGAAATCATGATTGCTGTCGGAGCACTGATTGCCTGCTGTTTGCAGTTCTTTTTGGGGAAGACAATCGGCTCAATTTATAATGACCGTATCAGTGGCGGGCAGGCGTTGGGACAAAAGAATACGATTCTGGCTATTTGGATGGCACATACTTATTTGAATCCATTGTCTTCTGTGGCTCCCGGTTCGTATGTGTTATGGCAGAACATCATCAACAGCTGTCAGTTGTGGAAAAAGAGAAAAAATGAGATAAAATATTGAACATAAGATATTGATATTTAGTATTTTATATTTATTGAATGTAATTTCCTTTATTTTCCTTATTTTCTTGTTTAGTCTAATAAATGCCTTTATTTTGTTACTATTTTGTTACCTGTATTCATTGAAGTAACAAAACAAATCGCTATATTTGTATCGGTAACAAAATAAGAACATAATTATGGCGAAGAAAAAACAAGAAGTTAAATTGAAAGAACCTGTAAGGATTAGATTCAAGCAGCTTGCCAATGGCAACCAGTCTATTTATTTGGACTACTATACAGGTGATGTTATTAGAAAAGAAAATTATGTTGGCGGTAAACGGCAATATGAATTTTTGAAATTATACCTTATACCCGAAAAGACAAGAGAGGATAAGGCAAAGAACGAAGCTACGTTGGCTCTTGCAAAAGCTATTCAAAGCAAGCGGATAGTAGAGTTGCAAAATGATGCACACGGCTTTCAGAACACCAACAAGTCAAAAGCGAATGTGATTGATTATTTAATGAACATGAGAAGCCAATCTAAAGAACGTGGCAGCTTGAACTATGAAAAGACCGTTGGTAATACCATTCGTGAACTAAAATTGTTCAGAGGGGATTATATCGCTTTTCGTGATATAGATAAGGACTTCTTGAATAGCTTTGTGGATTTCTTGAAACAAGCGAAGAAAGCAAGCAAGTTTGGTTTGTTAAAGGCTGGGGGTGTATTAAGTAATAATTCCGTTATTGCTTACTATGGGGTGCTGCGTACCGCTATAAATAGAGCCTATAAAGAGGGGATTATTACGGTCAATCCAACGAAAGAGTTTGATTTTGCCAGTAAGGTAAAAGCGGAAGTCAGCCGCAGGGAGTATTTGACAATAGAGGAATTGAAGCGGCTTATCGGGACAGAGTGCAAGTATGAGATAATGAAACAAGCCTTTCTTTTCAGTTGTTTGTGTGGGCTGCGTGTAAGCGATATAAGAAAATTGAAGTGGAACGATTTGCAGAAAAGCGGTGAAAGAATAAGAATTGAAATAAAGATGCAGAAAACAAAAGAACCGCTTTATCTGCCTATATCCGATGAAGCGTTAAAGTGGTTGCCGCAACAAAATGAAGCAAAAGGCGATGATTTGATTTTTCCTTTGACGCATGAGGGAACTATAAATAAAATACTTCAAAAATGGGCGAAAGACGCAGGGATTATTAAGCATATCTCGTTTCATGTTGCCCGGCATACCCATGCTACCATGATGCTTACATTGGGGGCTGACTTGTACACAGTTAGCAAATTGTTAGGACATAAAAATATTGCCACAACTCAAATTTATGCGAAGATTGTCGATAAGAAAAAAGAAGAAGCTATAAGTTTGATACCGAATTTGACGGACTGATTTAAAAAGAAAGTATGGTTATATCACAGTTACCGTACTTTCTTTCTTTTTTTGTCTTTGTTTAGCCGGAAAAATATATCTTTGTTTCTACTAACTGAAACATAGATTATTATGACAGAAGAAGAACTGAAAATAAAATTCGACCATATACAAGGTATATTCAATCGCTGTATCAATCATGCCAGCCAAGTTATGATAGATAATATTGCCTCTAAGTCCTTATATTTCGACGAAGAACAGGCAGATAAACTGGAACAGCAAGAATATGTTCGTACCGCTGATGAGTTGGTGCAGTTATATATTCGTTATTCTGTGTTGAATGATATTCAATATTTTTATTCTGTATCTGATTTCTTTTGGGAAAGCGGTTTTTATGAATCCTTGAAATCCGATGAGAAAAGAAAATACATGTCGTTTAATCCTCTTTCATTTGATTATTCCCGGTATGAGCAAGATAATACGGTTTATGATGAAGAACTGCCTTATTTTTCCGTAATAGTTAAAACTGTTGTATTGGAAAAATATTCTGCGTACTTGCGAAAAAAGAAAGAAAGTAAGGTGCAAGCGGAAATGCAGCCACAACAGAAAGAGCCGCAACCAATTCAAGATAAATGCCAAGAGCCTAAAATTATCTCCCATATTGCTGAAACAGAAAATCCGTTTAAGTCTATTTTAAACGACAGACAAATAGCATTGTTGGTGGATTGTATCAATGAAGTGGAAATTTTCAATGCTCCTATGACTTTTGAAGATTTGAAAGCAATACTTTCCTGTAAGCCAAAAGTTATATTTAGGTCTAATAACAACAGGCAGGTAGCTTTTCTTTTTTCGGAATTAA
The DNA here is from genome assembly GCF_003603455.1 of Bacteroides sp. AM37-9. Taxonomy (NCBI): domain Bacteria; kingdom Pseudomonadati; phylum Bacteroidota; class Bacteroidia; order Bacteroidales; family Bacteroidaceae; genus Bacteroides; species Bacteroides sp. AM37-9. Next base: position 153,601 of record NZ_QTNF01000010.1, read on the forward strand.
GCAATCGTGGTTTGATAACACCTAACTGGCAATCTGTTATAGCAAAGAATAAGTTGTTTGTTACGAAGAATATAAAGAAAGATAAATATCTGAATCAAGGTGATTTAGCCACAGCCGCCAATTATGTAAAAGGGGTGGAACATGAAAAAGATTATGTAACCATCAGCAATTATATCAAACAACTGAAAAAACTTTAAGAATAGGTTAATACCTCAAACATAGCTTAATCCACTATCAAGCTATTCCTCAATACTTTTGCCCCCGTAATCGATTACAAGAAACTGGAGGGCATGCACTCCATATTGTCTAACGCAAATACTTTTGTTATATGGAAACAAGTATTGAGAAGCGAGTTGCAGAACTCGAAAATTTAGTGTTCCTTTCAAAGAATGTGCTTAGTTTTGATGAAGCGAGCAAGTTCTTGAACCTTTCAAAAAGTTACCTGTACAAGCTGACTTCGGGTAACTTGATACCCCATTACAAGCCGCAGGGCAAAATTCTTTATTTTGAGAAAGCGGAATTAGAAGCGTGGTTGCGTCAGAACCCGGTGAAGACGCAGGCGCAGATAGAGCAGGAAGCGCAGAAATATATCCTTAACCGTCCCTTAAAGAAATAGCGGCTATGGAAAATAGAAAAGCGACAGAAGCCGGGCAGGATGTCACCATGCAGAAAGAGGATTTTGCAGCCCTTTGGAAAACCATCCATCTAAAGGTGACGGACACTTACGAAGTGCCGCCCGAAATACTCTGGGTGAACGGCTCTACCATTGGCACGCTGGGTAATTTCAGCGCATCCACAGGAAAAGCCAAGAGCAAAAAGACATTCAACATTTCCGCCATCGTTGCGGCGGCGTTGAAGAATGACGAGGTACTGAAGTATTCGGCATATCTGCCACCGAACAAGCGGAAAATCCTCTATGTAGATACCGAGCAGAGCAAATACCATTGCCATAAGGTCATGGAGCGTATTTTGCGACTTGCCGGACTGCCTACCGACAAGGACAGGGACGATTTTGTTTTCATCGTGCTAAGGGAGCAGACCCCCGACAAGCGGAAACAGATTATCGGCTATATGCTTGAAAATATGCCCGATGTGGGGTTGCTCATCATTGACGGAATCCGTGACTTGATGTATGACATCAACAGCCCCAGCGAATCAACCGACCTAATCAACCTCTTGATGCGCTGGTCAAGCGGATATAACCTGCATATCCACACTGTTCTGCATTTGAATAAGGGGGATGACAACACAAGGGGGCATATCGGTACGGAACTGAACAACAAGGCTGAAACCGTCCTGCAAATCACGAAAAGCCAGCAGGACGGCAACATAAGCGAGGTAAAGGCGATGCACATACGTGACCGGGAATTTGACCCGTTCGCATTCCGTATCAATGACAACGCTTTACCCGAAATCGTGGATGATTATGTATTCCAACAACCTAAGCAGGACAGGAACTTTTCGCTTACGGAACTGACTGAACAGCAACACCGGGAAGCGTTGGAGAACGGTTTCGGCAAGCAGGTGGTACAAGGCTATTCCAATGTCATAGCGGCATTGAAACAGGGTTATGCGAGTATCGGTTACGAGCGTGGACGCAATGTTCTTGTGTCGCTTAACAAGTTTCTTGTGAACAAGCGCATGATTGTGAAAGAGGGCAAGGGCTACCGCTATAATCCCGATTTCCATTATTAAAAGTCAGTTTGGTTTAGTCCGGGTGTATATACAAGAGGAACGGACTTACTATTTCCCAGTATCGGAACAGGCAGGTTTAGTATGGTACGGGTGTATATATAACGGACTAAACAGGACTGGTGCACTTTTCAACTATTTTTTAATCCCCAAAAAGAAAATGTTATGAACATCGAAGATGTGAAACAAATACCCATCGCAGACTATCTGCACAGTTTAGGTTACTCTCCTGTCAAGCAGCAGGGTAACGGTTTATGGTACAAATCACCGTTAAGGGAGGAACACGAACCGTCTTTCAAGGTGAACACTGACCGCAACCTTTGGTATGACTTTGGCGCAGGCAAGGGCGGCAACATCATCGCACTGGCAAAGGAACTCTATTGTTCAGACAGCTTGCCATACCTTTTAAACCGGATAGCGGAACAGACACCGCACGTCCGTCCGGTCAGTTTTTCTTTTCCCCAGCGTAGGACAGAACCGAGCTTCCAGCATTTGGAAGTCCGTGACCTTATCCATCCGGCATTGCTCCGTTATTTGCAGGGACGGGGTATCAATGTCGAACTGGCAAAAAGAGAATGTAAGGAACTCCATTTTACCAATAACGGCAGACCGTTCTTTGCTATCGGTTTCCCGAACATGGCAGGAGGTTACGAGGTTCGCAATTCCTTTTTCAAAGGCTGCATTGCCCCGAAAGACATCACCCATATACGGCAGCAGGGAGAGCCGAGAGAGAAGTGTTTGGTATTCGAGGGGTTTATGGACTATCTTTCTTTCCTCACGCTCCGGATGAAGAACTGCCCGACCATGCCCGACCTTGACAGACAGGACTATGTCATTCTTAATTCGACTGTCAACGTGCCGAAAGCCATTGACGTGCTGTACCCGTATGAACGCATCCACTGTATGCTTGACAATGACAAGGCTGGATATGAAGCGACACGGGCTATCGAATTGGAATACTCCTACCGTGTGCGTGACTTCTCGCACAATTATAGGGGATATTCGGACTTGAACGATTATCTGTGCGGCAGGAAGCAGGAACAGAAAAACGAAGCCAGCCAAGTGCAGGAAACGAAGCAGGAAACCGGACAACGTGCCGCCTCAAGACAAAAGAGAGGCAGGGGCATTTAATCCGGCAGGACTATCAACGGCTGGCGGTTTATTTGGAGAGCAAGGTTATGTTTCGGTAAACCGAAACTACCTTGCTTTGCTCACCGCAAAGAAAATTTCTCCCGTTGGTCGCAATTTTTAAGACACCATTCAAACGTAAAAAACCATGACGAGTATAAAGGACAAGCCGGGGGGACGTCCGGCAAAGAAACGGATAGAGAAGCAGCAACGGGTTGTCAGTACGAAACTGACCGAGTTGCAGTATTACGCCATCAGGAAGCGAGCCGGGGAAGCCGGGTTGCGTGTCAGTGAGTATGTAAGGCAGGCGGTTGTTTCGGCAGAGGTCATACCCCGGCTGAACAGGCAGGATGCGGACACCATCCGCAAACTGGCAGGGGAAGCCAACAACATCAACCAGTTGGCGCACCGGGCGAATGCCGGAGGTTTCGCACTGGTGGCGGTGGAACTGGTGAAGCTCAAAAACAGGATTATTGGAATCATAAACCATTTGTCGGATGATTGGAAAAATAAAAAAGGGAAGCGGTTTTAAGGGCTGTGTGAACTATGTGCTTGGCAAGGAGCAGGCGGTTTTGCTTCATGCGGACGGGGTTCTGACTGAAAGCCGGGGTGATATAATCCGCAGCTTCTGTATGCAGACCGGGATGAATCCCGATTTGAAGAAGCCTGTCGGACATATTGCGTTAAGTTATTCGACAGTGGATGCGCCCAAATTGACAGACGGGAAGATGGTACAACTTGCGCAGGAGTATATGCGTGAAATGAAAATCACCGATACGCAGTATATCAT